>NZ_JAHBAY010000013.1 GCF_018499875.1 Kineosporia corallincola
GAGCCCGGGGCGGGACGTGCGCGGCCGGGACCCGCCGTCGTTCTGTCCGGGGCCTGAGGTCAGAACGGGTGCTTGTCGGCCCAGTCCACGGCGAACACCCACAGCCCGATGATCTCCCCGCACACCGCGACGAACGCCACCGTGGTCTGGACGGCCCGTGACTGCCCGGGCAGCAGGGCTTTCGCCGCCGACCGGTTGAACACCCAGAGCCGGTGCCAGAGCCAGTTGACCATGTCGACGAAGACGAAGACCACGTCGCGCACCAGCCGGCCCGCGGCGTCAATCATCGGGGTTCCCTTGTCCGATGGTTTTCCGGTCGAACGGGTGGGCATGATCGCCTCCGGCGAGTAGTGAAGAGTTCCCATTCTGGCGGTGGTCGTGGTCCGTCCGGGATGCACCGGCGCTGTCGGGCATGTCCCATTGTCGCAACTCCCGGTGTCGCCGCGAAGGCCTTCGGTGGTGCCGGCTGAGAGGCTGGGGCCATGGATCTGGAACCACGCACCGCGCCCGGCGACCCCGGCCTCACCGCCTCCGTGATCACCGGCGAGAGCGGGTTCCCCCGCTCGGTGCTGCGCGACCGGCACCCGGAACTGCTGGCCAGGGTGCTCGACGGGGTGCCCTGGCCGCCGGAGGTGCGGCTGGCGCTGAACGGCCTGGCGGAGGAGATCGAGGGCCCGATCCTGCCGCTGTCCGACACCTACGGCGACGCCGCGCAGTGGGCCGAGTGGGCCGCCCCCTACCTCGGCCGCTCCTGGTACGAGGTGCCGTTCCTGTGGGCCGAGAACTACTTCTACCGCAAGCTGCTCGGCGCCACCGGCTGGTTCGCCCCCGGTCCCTGGCAGGGCGTCGACCCGTTCGGCCCGCAGAAAGAAGCCGAGCTGGCCGGTGCGGCGGTGCGGGCCGAGCTGGAGGCCCTCGACGGCCTGGCCGGCCTCGGCCTGAACGAACTGCTGCTCGCGGCGCTGTGGGGCAACCGCGCCGATCTCGGGTTCCAGCTCCAGCGGCCAACGGTGGACGACGAAACACCGGCGACGTCCGGCCTGATCGCGGACGACCGCGCCGCCCTGCTCGCCCTGCTGCCGAGGGCCGACCGGCTGGTGCTGGTGACGGACAACATCGGCCGCGAGCTCCTGCCCGACCTGGTGCTCGCCGACCGACTGCTGAGTGCCCGGCCGGGCACGACCGTGGCCCTGCACGTGAAGCCGAGCCCCTACTTCACCTCCGACGCCACGCCCACCGACGTGCTCCGGACCCTGCGCCGGATGGCCGAAGGCCCGGCCGCTGCCGTCGAAATGGTCGAGCGCCTGAGGGATTTCATCGGTGAGGGCCGCCTGGCCGTGGTGACGCACCCGTTCTACGTGGCTCCGCTGACCTTCGCCGAGGCCCCGGCCGGCCTCCAGAAGGCTTACGCCGAGGCCGATCTCACCGTGCTGAAGGGCGATCTGAACTATCGCCGGCTGGTCGGTGACGTGGAATGGCCCGCCACCACACCGTTCGCGAGCGTGACGGCCTACTGGCCGGGCCGGGTGGCGGCCCTGCGCACGCTGAAGTCCGACGTGCTGGTCGGGGTGGACGCCGCCCGGCTGGCGGAGCTCGACGCCTCCGGGCCGGGCTGGCGGGTCTCGGGGGAGTACGCCGTGGTGCAGCTGGCGGGCTGACCGGTAGGCGGGCGACTCGTCAGCCGGTTTCGCCCGCCCGCATCATCGGCAGCAGCACCGCCGAAAGGACCAGCGCGGTCAGGGCGAAGCAGCCGCCCACCAGGAACGCGTCGTGGAACACCGAGGCGCGGGCCACGTCCGTGCGTGCCGGGTCACCGTTCGCCCAGGCGGTCAGCTCGTCCACCCTGCGGAAGGCGATCGTCGCCGCCACCGCGACACCCAGGGCGCCACCCAGTTCCTGGCTGGTGTTGATCAGCCCGGCCGCCAGCCCGGCCTCCCGGTCGTGCACCCCGATCTGCGCCGCGATCTGGAGTGGTACGAACGACAGGCCCATACCCAGCCCGGTGACCAGGAAGGTTGGAAGGATCCGGGTCGCGTAGGAGGCGTCGGTGGGCAGCTGCCACAGCGAGATCATCCCGGCCGTGACCAGGGTGAGGCCGATCAGCAGCACCGGCTTGGCGGCCGCCCTGCTGCTGACGTTCGATGCGACACCGGCGCCGACCCCGACGATCAGAGCCAGCGGGAGGTACGACAGGCCGGTCCGGACGGCCGAGTAGCCGAGCACCTGCTGCATGAAGAGGCTGGCGAAGAAGAAGATCGTCACCACGCAGCCGAGCAGGAACAGGGTCGCGAGGTCGGCCGTGCGCAGGGTGCTGTTGCGGAAGATCGAGAACGGCACGAGCGGTGCGCTGATGTGCCGCTCCACCATGACGAACGCGGTGAGGAGCCCGGTCGCCACGACGATTCCGCCGATGATCAGCGGGTCGCTCCAGCCCTTCTCGATCGCCTCGGCCAGCGTGTGGATCAGGGCCAGCAGGCCGCCCGTCAGCAGCGCGGCACCGACGATGTCGAACTTCTCGTGGGCCGCGGTACGGGTCTCCGGCAGGATGCGCGGGGCGAACAGCACGGCCAGGACGGCGATCGGTACGTTGATGAAGAAGATCCAGCGCCAGCCCGGCCCCTCGGACAGCACACCGCCGAGCACGTTGCCCGCCACCGGCGCCAGACCGGTCAGGGCGCCCCAGATGCCGAGAGCCCGGTTCCGGTCCGGGCCCTCCTCGAAGGTCGCGGTCAGGGTGCTCAGGGCCGAGGGGGCCATCAGCGCCGCGCCGAATCCCTGCACACCGCGGGCGACGAACAGCACGATCGGGTCGCCGGCCAGACCGGCGGCCAGGGAGGCCAGTCCGAACAGCAGGAGACCGGTCCGAAGGATGCGACGACGGCCGAACCGGTCGCCCAGCCGGGCGCCGGACAGCAGGCAGCCGCCCAGCATCAGGCCGTAAGCGGTGACCAGCCACGGAAGCTGGTTCTCCGGGATCGACAGCCCGGCCTCAATCGTCGGAAGCGCCACATTGACGATCGAGACGTCGAGGAAGACCATGAACTGCGCGATGCAGAGAAATGCCAGGACGACACCCGGGGTGACGCCGTCCGCGGCGGTACTGCCCCGGGCCAGATCTGGGGACGACATGACAAACTCCTGCTCCGTGACGGCGGGTGGGCGGTTCGCCTGATCGTTCAAAAGTGATGGCCAGCAACTGTTTCCAGAACTGCGCGGCACGTGATCAGGTTCGTTGAACAGGCGCTCCGCCGACGGTAACAGCCGTCGTCCATTACGTTCCTAGGGGGAAGTGGCTTGCTGGGGGAAACCGTGACCGACATCGAGACCGTTCCCGATCCGGTGCGTCGCCCGGACGGGCAGTCCCCGCCGGCCCAGGCCTGCCCGATCGGGCCGGTGGTCGACCTGGTGTTCAGCCGCTGGACCACCCCGATCCTCTGGACCCTGAACATCTACGGCCGCATGCGTTACGTCGAGATCGAGCGCACGCTGGGCACGATCACGCCCAAGGTGCTCACCCAGCGGCTGCGGCAGCTGGAGCGGGACGGTCTGGTGAAACGCACCTACCTGCCCCAGGTGCCGCCCCGGGCGGAGTACGAGATCACCGAGCTGGGCCGTAGCCTGGCGCCGGTCTTCTCGGCCCTGGTCGAGTGGTCGGGCTCGAACCTGACCGAGGTGGAGCGGGCCCGCAGCGACTACGACAGTTCGCGGGGCTGAGCCGTCATCGCCGCCACGATGCCTGTCCTGCAACGGATCTGAGGCGGGGGATCGGTGTTCCGTTCCCTCGGGGTGCGCAACTTCCGCCTGTTCGCCGGTGGACAGGTGCTCTCGGCGCTCGGTACCTGGATGATGGTGGTCTGCCAGGACTGGCTGGTGCTCCGGCTGACCGGGGGTTCCGCCGCCGCGCTGAGCACCGTCACCGCCCTCCAGTTCACCCCGCTGGCCCTGTTCATGCTGCCCGGCGGGCGGCTGGCCGACCGCTACGACAAGCGCACGCTGCTGATCGTGGCCAACGCCGTCTCGGCCGGATGGTGCGCGGTGCTGGCCGGTCTCGACCTCAGCGGCTCGATCCGGCTGTGGCACGTGTACCTGGTGGCGGCCGGCCTGGGGCTGGTCAACGCGGTCGAGATGCCGACCCGGATGGCGTTCGTGTCCGAGCTGGTCGGCCCCGAGCTGCTGCCCAACGCCTCGGCGCTCAGCGCGGCCTACTTCAACCTCTCCCGGGTCACCGGCACGGCACTGGTCGGGCTGCTGATCTCGACCGTCGGCACCGGCCCGGTGATGGCCCTGAACGCGGTCAGTTACGCGGCGACCATCGCCGGCCTGGCCCTGATCCGGCGCTCCGAGCTGCTTCTCGGTGCCCGGCCGGCGGGCCGGGGCGGGGTGGTCGACGGGCTGCGCTACGTGGCCGGGCGCAGTGATCTGGTCGCCGCCGTCGGCCTGCTCGCCGTGGTCGCCCTGGTGACGTTCAACTTTCAGGTCACGCTGCCGCTGCTGGCCACCCAGGTGCTGCATGCCGACGCCACCGCCTTCGGCCTGGTCTCCACCGCCTTCGCCGCCGGCTCGCTGGCCTCGGCCCTGGCCACCACGCTGCGCCGGCGCAGGCCGTCCGGAACCCTGCTGGTGGCCTCGGCTCTCGTGCTGGGCCTGATGGAGGTGGCGGTGGGGCTGGCCGGGGGCACCGTCGTGCTCATGCTGTTGCTGTTCGCGCTGGGCTTCGCCTCGCTGTTCTTCGGCCAGGCGGCCAACCACCGCATCCAGCTGGGCAGCGATCCGGCCTACCGGGGACGGGTTCTCGCGCTCTACTCGCTGATCATGCAGGGCTCCACACCGCTCGGCGCGCTGCTGGTCGGATGGACCGCCGGGCTCTGGGGAGTGCGCAGCAGCTTTCTGCTGGCCGGGGTGATCACCGCCCTGGCCGCGGTGCTGTGGTGGTTCCCCCTGGTGAAGCACCCGGCTGCCACCGGCCCTGACCCCGGTGGCAGCCGGGTGGTCGTCAGTCGGTCCAGAAGCCGGGGCTGAACCGGTGCACGTACAGGTTGTCGACGTACGAGATCGGGTCGGCCACCAGGTTGGTGGCCCGGGAGGTGAACAGCACCGACGAGCCGCCCGGCAGCAGGGCCAGGCCCTCGCTGCCGCTGATGCCGTCGCCCTCGGTTCCGTCGGACGCCACGGAAACCCGCACCGTGCGACCGCTTTCGAGGCTCTGCACGAAAACGTCATAGGTGCGGTTGGTGTCGTCGGCCACCAGGTCGGACTCATAGGCCTGGAAGGTGACGAACGCGCCGTCCGGCGAGACGGTGGCGTGGCTGACGGTGTCGGTGGTCGGGCCGCCGGTGACGGTCTCACCCGCCACCCGCACCGCGCCGGTGGTCAGGTCGGTGACGAAACCCGTTGACCGGTATGGAAGATCGTCGTCCACCAGGCCGTGCAGAGAGTTGCCGTCCCAGCCGATCACCGTGCCGTCGGCGGAGACGGTGACGTCGGTGGCGCCGATGCCCTGCGCGGCCACACCACCGGTGGCCTGCTCGCCGTTCGGCCCGACCGAGACCCGGGTGGTGTCGCCGGTGACCAGCGAGTGGGCGAACAGGTCGGTGAGACCGTTGGTGTCACCCGGCACCAGGTTGGTGGCCCCCGACACGAACACCACGGTCTTGCCGTCGCCGGAGACCTTCGGGCTCACCGAGTCCTGGCGTTTCGCACCCGCCACGGACGTGGCCTGGGCGCCGGAGGAGGTGACGCTGACCCGGCTGATCCGCCCGGTGGAGCGCTGCCACACGAACACATCGGTGAGGCCGTTGGTGTCGCCCGGCACCAGGTCGGGCGAGGCGGACCGGAAGGCCACCACGCCGCCGTCGGCGGAGATCGACGACGCCGACCCGCCGCCGGAGTCGGGTGTGTCGTCGAGACCCGTGCTGATCTTGGTGATCCCGCCGGTGTCGAGGTCGCTGACGAAGATGTCGTAGGCGGCGATGTTGGTGCCGTCGACCGGCACCAGGTCGGAGGCGTTGGAGGCGAAGGCGACGTAGCGCCCGTCGTCGGAGATGGCGGGCGAGATGCTGTCCCGGTTGGCGGCGTCGCCGGCCGGGTTGTTCGAGATGCGCCGGGCGGTGCCGGTCTCGGTGTCGCGCACGAAGATGTCTTGCGCGTTGTTGCTGTCGGTACCCGGGGCGACGGGAATGTTGACGGCGCGCGACTGGAAGGCCACGTAGCGGCCGTCGGGGGTGACGGCCGGGGCGGTGGTGGACGCATCGGGCGCGCCGACGCCCGCCTCGCCGTCGACCGGGTTGACCAGTTCGGTGGTGCCGTGAGGACTGGTGCCCCGAGGACCCGCCGCCTGAGCCGGGACGGCCAGGAACCCGCTGATGGCAACGGCTGTAGCGAGGCTCAGCCCACTGCGCCTGCTGAAGACATGATGACGCACTGTGTCGATCCCACCCTTGCTCTCGCGCTCACCCCCGAGCCAGAACAGATTAGGCAGACACCTGATGATTTTGTGGGCGAATCGGGAAAACCGGTCAGCGAGCCAGGCCGGAGTGGATGGCGAACACCACCAGCTGGGCCCGGTCCCGGGCCTGGAGCTTGATCATCGCCCGGCTCACGTGGGTGCGCACGGTGTCGGCCGAAACCAGCAGCCGATCGGCGATCTCGGCGTTCGAGAGGCCGGCGGCCACCCACGACACCACCTCGCGCTCCAGGTCGGTCAGGTCGTTCAGCCGGGGATGCGGCCGGTGGGCGTGCGATCCGGTACCGAACTCCTCGATCACCCGGCGGGTCACCGAGGGCGCGAGCAGCGAGCCGCCGTCGGCGACCACTCGCACCGACTCCAGAAGCTGTTGCGGCGAGGCGTCTTTCAGCAGGAAACCGCTGGCGCCGTGGCGCAGTGCCTCGAACACGTACTCGTCCAGCTCGAACGTCGTCAGCATCACCACCCGTACCCCCTCAGGGCCGGGTCGGCGGTCACCGCGGCGAGCAGGCCCAGCCCGTCCAGCACCGGCATCCGGATGTCGCAGAGCGCCACGTCGGGCCGGGTCCGGCGGATCAGGGCCAGCCCCTCACGCCCGTTGCCGGCCTCGCCGGCGTGCTCCAGATCAGGTTCGGTGGCGATCAGCGTGGCCAGCCCCATCCGCACCAGCGGCTGGTCGTCGATCAGCGCCACCCGGATCACGGTGCCGCCGCAGGATCGACCGGGATCGTCGTACGCACCATGAATCCATCCGTGACATGCGGGGTTTCGAGCTGCCCGCCGATCTGCCGAACCCGGTAGCGCAGTCCGGTCAGGCCCATACCTGAGGACGGCGAGGAGCCCGCACGGCCCACGCCGTCGTCCACGACAGTCAGTGAGGTGGCCCCCGGAGCTGCGGAAGGAGACCGTGGCGCGCCGTGCCCGGGCGTGCCGCAGCACGTTGGTCAGCGACTCCTGCACCACGGCGTACACCACCTGACCGGGCTCCTCCGGGATCCCCGAGGGCAGCCCCGAGGGGACCTCGACGACCAGTCCACCCGACCGCACCCGCTCCAGCAAGGGGCCGAGCTCGGCGGGTCCCGGTGCGGGTGCGCGGGAGGCGGTGCCCGAGTTGATCGCCGCCAGCTCGCGGCGCAGGGCGGTGAGCGACTCCTGGCTGGAGGCGCGGATGGCGTCGAGGCTGCGGCGCAGCCGTTCCGCGTCCTCGGCCGGCACCGGGCTGCGCTCCAGCACGTGCAACGCGACCTGGGCGTGCAGGGCGATCACCGCGAGCCCGTGCCCGACCCCGTCGTGCAGCCCCTGGGCCATCCGCAGCTGTTCCTCGGTGTTCGGCCGCCCGGCCGGCCTGCCGGAGGTGACCGCGCGGGTGGGGGCGCTGATCGAGGGGCCGGGCTTCTACCCGTACCTGTCCGGGCACGACAACCTGCGGGTGATGGCCCGCTACCGGGGGTTGCCCGGGGCGGCGGCACCACGGTGGTGCTGTCGAGCCATCTGCTGGCCGAGGTGCAGGAGATCTGTGACCGGGTCGGCGTGATCAATGCCGGCCGGCTGCTCAGCGAGTCCACGGTGGCGCAGTTGCGCGGCGGCACGTCGCTGCGGGTGCGTGCCAGCCCGGTCGAGACGGCGTTGGCCGTGGCGCAGCGGATCGCCGGGGACCACGGCGTGCGCCGGGTTGTGGAAAAGCGTGGGGACGTCGATGCGCTCGTGCTGGACCTGCCGCCGTCCTCGGCCCCCGAGGTCGCGCGTGTTCTTGTCGCCGAGGGCGCCCAGATACACGAGATATCCCCTCTGGAAAGGAGTCTGGAGGAGGTCTCTGAGATGACGGCGGACCGGGGGTTTTCCACCCCGGTGGACAAGGCTGTGGATATTTCCGGTGCCGGGCCGGTCCGGGTCTCTCGTCGTCCACAACCTGTGAAAAAACCTGTGGATAAGGAGTTACAAGAATGAACAGCTTCCGCGCCGAACTGCTGCGGCTGCGCCGCTGGCCGGCGATCTGGGTGACGCTGGGCGCCTGGATCTTCCTGGCTCTCTTGTTCGGATATGTTTTCAATTACGTGACGTACACGTCAGGTGGCGGTAACTTCTCCAACGAAGGGCAGAGTCTGGCGCAGATCTACGTCCAGCTGCTGCCAGAAGCGCTGCCGGGCGTGCTGGTTCAGGGTATGCCGTTGTTCGGTGGGGCTCTGATGATGGTGCTCGGGGCGATCGTCGCCGGCAACGGGTACGGCTACGGAACCTGGAAAACCATTTACACGCAGGGCCCTTCGCGGCGTGCCGTCACTCTCGGCTCGCTGCTGGCCCTGAGCGCCCTGGTGGTCGGCGTGCTGCTGCTCACCCTGGCCCTGTTCGGCGCCTGCACCACGGCGATCGCGTTGAGTGAGGGTGAGGCGCTGGTGTGGCCGCCCCTGACCGACCTGGCCGCAGCCGTCGGGGCCGGCCTGCTGGTGCTGGAGATGTGGGCGCCGGCCGGGTACTTCCTCGGCACGGCGGCACGCGGGCCGGCCCTGTGGGTCGGGCTCGGGCTGGTCTGGGCCCTGGTGATCGAGCAGTTACTGCGCGGAGTCGGTGGGCTGCTCGGGCCGGTCGAGGCCGCCACCCGGGTGCTGCCGGGCACCGCGGCGGGCTCCCTGGCCGGTGCGATCGTGGGGCCCGGTGGCGACACACCCGGCGTGCTCGACGTGCTGTCCGGCCCGGTCGCCGCCGCCTCGGTCACGGGCTACCTGGTGGTGCTGGTGACGGCGACAGTTGTCCTGGCTCAACGGCGCGACGTGGTCTGACCATCTGTTTCGTCGGGGCGTTGCCTAGCATGAGCGGCCGTGTGGGCGGGCGAACGGCGCCGGGCCCGCAGGGCCGAGAGGAAGAACCGACATGCCCGGATTCCGGGACTGGCTGCTGGAAGGGCTGGCCGACCGGGCCACCACGATCCCCGGCCCGCACGGCAAGCCGCAGGAGGAGGATCACGCCCGGCCCTGGTACCAGGTGATGTGCCTGACCGGTGTGGACTACTTCTCCACCCTCGGCTACCAGCCCGGCATCGCCGCACTGGCGGCCGGGGCGGTCGCGCCGATCGCCACACTGGTGCTGATCGTGCTCACCCTGCTCGGCGCGCTGCCGGTGTACCGCTGGGTGGCGCGCCGCAGCCCGCACGGCGAAGGCTCGATCTCGATGCTGGAGCACGTGCTGCCCTGGTGGGCGGGCAAGCTCTTCGTGCTGGTCCTGCTCGGCTTCGCGGCCACCGACTTCCTCATCACGATGACCCTGAGCGCGGCGGACGCCACCGCCCACCTGGTCGAGAACCCCTTCGCACCGAGCTTTCTCGACGGCCAGGAGGTGCTGATCACCCTGGTGCTGCTGGCCCTGCTCGGCGGGGTGTTCCTGCGCGGGTTCAAGGAGGCCATCGGCATCGCCATCGTGCTGGTGACGCTGTACCTGTCACTCAACGCGGTGGTGGTGGGCGTGGCCGTGGTGCACGTGCTGGAGAACCCGCACCTGTTCGCGGACTGGACCGACCTGCTGGCCACCGAGCACACCAACTGGCTCGCGGTGGTCGGTGTGGCCCTGGTGGTGTTCCCCAAGCTGGCCCTGGGGCTGTCCGGCTTCGAGACCGGCGTGGCGGTGATGCCGCAGATCAAGGGTGACCCGGACGACACCCACGCCGAGCCCCGGGGCCGGATCGCCGGGGCGCACAAGCTGCTCACCACCTCAGCCCTGATCATGAGCTGCTTCCTGATCCTGTCCAGCTTCACCACCACCCTGCTGATCCCGCAGGAGGAGTTCCGGGCCGGCGGCGAGGCGAACGGCCGGGCCCTGGCCTTCCTCGCGCACGAGTACCTGGGCGAGGTCTTCGGCACCGTCTACGACGTCAGCACCATCGCCATCCTCTGGTTCGCCGGCGCCTCGGCGATGGCCGGGCTGCTCAACCTGGTGCCGCGCTACCTGCCGCGCTACGGCATGGCCCCGCGCTGGGCCCGCGCGATCCGGCCGCTGGTGCTGGTGTTCATGGCCGTGGCCTTCTTCGTCACCTGGTACTTCAAGGCCGACGTGGACGCCCAGGGCGGGGCCTATGCCACCGGGGTGCTGGTGCTGATCACCTCGGCCGCGGTCGCCGTCACCCTGACCGCCCGCTCGATGCGCAACCGGCGGGCGGCGGTCTTCTTCAGCGTCGTCGCGGTGATCTTCGTGTACACCACGATCGTCAACGTGCTGGAGCGGCCGGACGGCCTGCGGATCGGCCTGTGCTTCATCGTCGGCATCCTGGTGATCTCGTTCGTCTCCCGCGCCGGTCGTGCCCTGGAACTGCGCGGGGCCGGGCTCACCTTCGACGACGAGGCGCGGAAGTTCCTGCTGGACGCGGCGAAGTGCGGCACCCTGCGGCTGGTCGCCAACGAGCCGGACGCCCGCGACGCGGCCGAGTACCGGGACAAGGCCAACGAGATCCGCAGGGACAACGACGTGCCGAAGTGGGCGCCGCTGGTGTTCGTCGAGGTCACCGTGCAGGACGCCTCGGACTTCGAGACCGAGCTGCACGTGCGCGGCGAGGAGCGCTTCGGCCACCGGATCCTGCTGGTGAACAGCTCGGTGATCGCCAACACGATCGCCGAGATCCTGCTCGAGGCAAGGAATCTGACCGGGCTGGTGCCGCACGTCTACTTCTCCTGGACCGAGGGCAGCCCGTTCCGTAACCTGCTGCGCTTCCTCTTCGTCGGCGACGGTGAGGTCGCGCCGGTCACCCGCGAGGTGCTGCGCGAGGCCGAGCCGGACCGCGAGCGCCGCCCCCGCGTGCACGTGAGCTGACCCGTCTCAGGGCGCTCCCCGCCAGCGGTACTCGATCTCCGGCCGGCCGGTCCCGCCGTAGCGTGAGCCGCGGTGGGCCAGGCCGGTCTCCACCAGGTACTCCAGGTAGCGGCGCACCCCCACCCGCGACATGCCCACCGCCTCGGCCGCGTTCATCGCCGTGACCGCGGCGGGGGCGGCGCGCAGGGCCCCGATCACCCGCTCCAGCGACTCCGGGCTCATGCCCTTGGGCAACTGCTGGTCGGACGCGCCGCCGCGCAGCCCGCCGAGAAGCCGGTCCACCTCGCGCTGGTCGACCTCCTCGCCGGCGCCCCGGGTGAGCTGGGCGCGGGACTCGGCGTAGCTGGTCAGCCGGTCCCGCAGGGTGGCGAAGGTGAACGGCTTGAGCAGGTACTGGGCCACGCCGTTGGCCACGGCCCCGCGCACGACCGCCAGGTCGCGGGCCGAGGTGACGGCGATGACGTCGGCCTCCACCCCGCGCGCCCGCATGATCCGGTGCACCTCCAGGCCGTGCAGGTCGGGCAGGTTCATGTCGAGCAGCACCAGGTCCACGCTCTGGTGGGTCACCTCGTGCAGCGCCGCGGCCCCGGTGCGGGCCACCCCGACCACGGTGAAACGGTCCAGCCGGCGCACGTACTCGGCGTGGGCCCGGGCGGCCAGCTCGTCGTCCTCCACCACCAGCGTCCGGATCACGCGGGCACCACCCTCGGCAGCGGCAGCCGGACGTCGAACACCGTCTCGCCCCGTTCCTCGTCCCGGTGCAGGGTGATCGAGCCGCCGTTGCGCTCCACCGCCTGCCGGACCAGCGCCAGGCCCAGCCCACGCCCGGTGCCGGTCCTGACCCCGTTCAGGCCGAACCCGGTGCCGGGCGCCTGCTTCGTGGACCAGCCGCGCCGGAATATGCGTTCCGGGTCGGGCACCGGCGCACCGGAGTTGCTCACGCGCAGGTGGAGTTCTGCCGGTCTTTCGTCGTCCATCGGCCGCACCACCTGGGCGACCACACCGACGCGGCGCTCGCCGGAGAACGCCAGGGTGGCCTCGAAGGCGTTGTCGATCAGATTGCCGAGCACGGTGAGCAGGTCGCGCGAGGGCAGCACCCCGTCGGGCACCTCCAGGTCGGTGGGGAACTCCAGCCGGATGCCGCGCTCGGCCGCCTCCGCGGCCTTGCCCAGCAGCAGCGCCGCGACCACCGGCTCGTGTGCCTGCCCGATCACCCGGTCGGTGAGTTCCTGCACCCCGGCCAGTTCCGAGGTGGCGAACTCCAGGGCCCGGTCGGTCTCGCCGAGCTCGATCATCGTGATCACCGAGTGCAGCCGGTTGGCCGACTCATGCGCCTGCGATCGCAGCGACTCGGTCAGGCTGCGGGTCTGGCTGAGCTCGTCGGTCAGCGAGACCAGGTCGGTGTGGTCGCGCAGGGTGACCACACTGCCCAGCACGCGGCCGTTCCAGCGGGCGGGCGAGACACTGACCACCAGCACACCCTCGCGGGTCAGCTGGATCTCGTCGACCTGGGTGTCACCGCGGCCCATCGCCTCCACCAGCCCGGCCGGGATCGGCAGGTCGTCCAGCCGGCGGCCTGCCACCGGGGACTCCAGGCCGAGCAGGCGCACGGCCTCGTCGTTGATCAGCTGCACCCGGCCGTCCCCGTCGACGATCAGCAGTCCCTCGCGCACGGCGTGCAGCACCCCCTCGTAGAACTCGAACATCCGCAGCAGCTCGGCCTGGCCCATGCCCAGCGTCTGCCGTTTCAGCCGGGCGCCCAGGGCATAGGCCACGGCCGCCCCGGTGAGCAGCACCACCGCCCCGGCGATGAACAGCGGGGGCAGCTGCTCCTGGGTCAGCTCACCCACGTTGTCGATCGTGACCCCGACGGCGACCAGCGCGACCACGTGCCCACCGGCGTCCTCGATCGGTGCCACGGCGCGCACCGACGGGCCCAGCGTGCCGGTGTAGGTCTCGGTGAACGCCGTGCCGGCCAGGGCCTGTTCGGTGTGCCCGATGAACCGCCGGCCGATCAGTGCCGGGTTGGTGTGCGTGTAGCGGATGCCCCCGGGGGACATCACGGTGATGAAGTCGGTGCCGGTGGCCGCCCGCAGCCGCTCGGTGTACGCCTGGAGCACCGGGGAGGGGTTGTCATCACCCAGCGCGTCCAGCACCGTGGGGGTGACGGCGATCGACCGGGCCAGGGCCAGCACCTCGTGCGCCGTCGCGTCGCGCACCCGGTCGCGGGTCTGGAGGTAGGCGGCCACCACGGTGGACGCGACCAGCAGCACGACGGCGACGACGACGAGCCCGAAGGCCTGCCGGGCCACGCTCCAGTGCCGAGGGTCCATGGGGCACAGTCTGCCGACCCTTGCGGGTTACTCAATGAACGAAAGCGCGACCAGCGCCCGAAGGACGGGCACTCTCGTCGGCAGTGGCGCAGTTCACAACCGCGCAGCACGCACGACACCTCATCCGATGACGCAGGAGGCGGCCATGTCCGACACGACCCCCACGGCGAGCGCACCACCGGCACCACGTCGCGACCGAACCCACCTGCTCTACCTGACCGTGATCGTGGCCGTCGTGGCCGGTGCGGTCATCGGCCTGGTGTTCCCGGACTTCGGCCAGGAGCTGAAGCCCCTGGGCACCGGCTTCGTGGCGCTGATCAAGATGATGATCTCGCCGATCATCTTCTGCACCATCGTGCTCGGCGTCGGCTCGATCCGGGAAGCCGCCAAGGTCGGCAAGGTCGGTGGCCTGACCCTGGCCTACTTCCTCACCATGTCGACGATCGCGCTGATCATCGGCCTGATCGTGGGCAACTTCCTGCACCCGGGCTCGGGGCTGGACCTGAGCGGGCTGGAGGGCTCCGGCGCCGAGCAGGCCGGTGACGCGCACGAGACCACCACCGACTTCATCCTCGGCATCATCCCGACCACCATCGTCTCGGCGCTGACCGAGGGCGAGGTGCTCCAGACCCTGCTGGTGGCTCTGCTGGTCGGTTTCGCGGTGCAGCAGATGGGCTCGGCCGGGCAGTCGGTGCTGAACGGCATCAGCGTCATCCAGAAGCTGGTCTTCCGGGTGCTGAGCATGATCATGTGGCTGGCCCCGGTCGGCGCCTTCGGCGCGATCGCCGCGGTGGTCGGCGCGACCGGCACCGATGCCCTGGTCAGCCTGGCCCGGATCATGATCGCCTTCTACATCACCTGTGCGATCTTCGTGTTCGTCTTCCTCGGCCTGCTGCTGCGGGTGTTCACCGGCCTGAACCTGTTCTCGCTGCTGAAGTACCTGGCCCGGGAGTTCCTGCTGATCGTCTCCACCTCGTCGTCGGAGTCGGCTCTGCCCCGCCTGATCGCCAAGATGGAGCACCTGGGCGTGTCCAAGCCGGTCGTCGGCATCACGGTGCCCACCGGTTACTCGTTCAACCTCGACGGCACGGCCATCTACCTGACCATGTCGTCGCTGTTCATCGCCGAGGCGCTGGGCAACCCGCTGAGCATCGGCGAGCAGATCTCGCTGCTCGGCTTCATGATCATCGCCTCGAAGGGAGCCGCCGGGGTGACCGGCGCCGGCATGGCGACCCTGGCCGGTGGTCTCCAGAGCCATCGCCCGGACCTGGTCGACGGCGTCGGCCTGATCGTCGGCATCGACCGGTTCATGTCCGAGGCCCGCGCCGTCACCAACTTCGCCGGCAACGCGGTGGCCACGGTGATCATCGGCACCTGGGTGGGCGAGTTCGACAGGGAGACGGCGCTGCGCACCTTCCGCGGCGAGAACCCGTTCAACGAAGCAACTCTCATTGACGACCACGGTGCGCCGGCGGTGCCCGGTGCGACGGAATCCGCTGGTACCGGACCGGTTTCGGACGCCGGGCGGGGCGACCGGGTCGCGGTCTGAAAAAGCTGGACCGTGGGTGTGGGCCGGGGCGGCAGCCCCGGCCCACACTGGTTCGGCGGTGATGCTTCCGGGGTGCATGGGTCGAACGGGCCATCCGGGGCTTGGGGTAAAAGGCTGCTCTTGCGTCCAGACCGGCGCGCCTGGCTTGTCCAGTTCGTACCGTTCTTGTGTGAAGCGCCATTTCAATTCGCCACCGGGCTGGCCCCGGCCGCCGGAGGACTGGCTGCCCCCGCGCGGGTGGCAGCCGGATCCGCAGTGGCCGACCCCGCCGTTCGGCTGGCGGTACATCGTCGACGGTCCGGTGGGAACACCGATCAGGGACGACGCGGAGCTGGGCGAGTGCGCCCCCGACCGGGTCCCCAGGGGCTGGGCCAGGTCGGACGCCGACGTCCTGCTCGACGTGGGCATCGACCCCGAGGGCTGGGCCGACCGGTCGCAGTGGCTGCGCGAGAACTGGGCACGCACCGACGTGATCCCCCGGGCCGAGGCGCTGCCGGAGCAGGAGCTGGGCCGGCTGAGCTGGGTGGGGGACGAGCCCGGCCCCGATGCCCTGCCGGATCCGGACGTGGCGCCCGGTGGTGCGCCGGACGTGTCCAACTGGCTGGACCGGCTCTACGGCGACGGCCCGGTCGGCACCGACCCGAGCGTGCGCGAGTACGACCTCGGCATGCAGCGGCGGGTGGCCCGGCGGCCCGGGGTGCCGGCCCACTCCTCGCAGGACCCCAGCCGGTTCCGTGACCTGCCGGCCTGTGACGAGGCGGCCTCCCGGCGTTCCCGGCAGATCCGACGGCGGGTGCTGGCACCGGTGGTCGTGGCGCTGGTCGGGCTGGCCGGGGCCGGGCTGGGCCGGATCGCACTCACCGGGGTCGGTGCGGAGGACGGCCGGGTGCTGGTGGCCGACCCGCCACTGCTGACCGGGCAGAAGGGGCCGGACGGTCTGGTCACCGTGTCGCCGGAGCCAGGGGGCTCGTCGCGGGCGAGGTCCGGAGCGGTGCGGGCCACGGCCGGGGCCACGCCGTCGGCGGGCACCGGCGACCAGGACGGGAACGGCGCCTCGTCGAGGCCGGAAGACACCGGCGCCGGGGGTGCGAGTGCCTCCGGGGGGACTGCCTCGGCCGGTGCCGAGGGGGCGGCCGGGGGCGGTGCGGCGGGTTCGGCTGCGGGATCCGGTGCAGATTCCGGCGCGCGTCCGGGTTCCGGGTCCGGCTCGGGTTCCGGCTCAGGTTCTGGCTCGGGGTCCGGCTCGGGGCAGGAGGAGGGGTCCCTCTCGTCGTCCTCCACCGGAAGGCACCGGGGCGACGGTGACCGTGACGACGACGAGGACCGGGGCACGACGTCCGGCCGTAACGGCAGGAAGTGCAACGCCAACTACACGGTGAGCTGCGTGCCGGTCGCGAGCGACGTGGACTGTGCCGACAGCGGCGGCGACGGCCCGGCCTACCTGTCCACCCGGGCCCGCGTGGTGGGCAAGGACGTGTACCACCTGGATTCCAACGGTGACGGATGGGCCTGCTGAAAAGGACTGTGCGGTAACCTGACTCGTCGGTATACCCGGAAGATATGATTTATCACTACGACCGCGTAACTTGATGGACCGTTCCGTGCATCTGCGCCTAGTTTGCTCGGGTTGGCGAAAATCGGCGATGGAGCCCATGACTCGCCCATCCCCGACCGGACGTCACGTTGCCGACGGCTCAGCACCGCCCGTCGGCATGAGGGAGCGCACCCATGCCGGACATCTCTGTCGTCGTGCCCACGTGCCAGGAGGGCGACAACGTTGCCGAGCTGGTCGACAGAATTTCCCGCACGCTGCCCTGCGAGAAGTCCGAGATCGTCTTCGTCGACGACTCCGACGACCACACGCCCCAGGTGATCGCGGCGCTCGCGCGCAGCAGTGCGATGCCGATCCGGCTGATCCACCGCGCGGGCGAACAGCGCAGCGGCGGTCTGGCCGGTGCCGTATCGCGGGGAATTGCTTCCAGCAGTGGTGATTTCGTCGTGGTGATGGATGCCGACCTGCAACACCCGCCGGAACTGGCGGCGCAGCTGGTCCAGGTCGGCCGGGACGATCCGGCCGACGTCGTCGTGGCCAGCCGCTACGTCGGTGACGGCGACGCCGGCGGGCTCAGCTCGGTGGCCCGGCTGGTCACCTCGCGGGGCAGCGGATACCTCAGCCGGGTGATGTTCCCCCGTCGGGTGGGCCGGCGCTGCACCGACCCGATGACCGGCTACTTCTGCCTGCGTCGCG
This sequence comes from Kineosporia corallincola, assembly GCF_018499875.1. Taxonomy (GTDB): domain Bacteria; phylum Actinomycetota; class Actinomycetes; order Actinomycetales; family Kineosporiaceae; genus Kineosporia; species Kineosporia corallincola. The sequence goes on from NZ_JAHBAY010000013.1 coordinate 17,388, forward strand.
ATGCCGTGGACCTGAACCGGCTGCGCCCCAGGGGTTTCAAGATCCTGCTGGAGATCCTCGCCAGTCACGACCTGGTGGTGCGCGAGGTGCCGTTCAGCTTCGGCGAGCGCCGGGCCGGCGAGAGCAAGGCGTCGCTGCGCAACGGCCTGCACTTCGTGATCCAGCTGCTGGCACTGAGAATCGGGGCGCCGGGCCGGTTCGCGGCGGTCGGCCTGGCCGGTCTGGTGCTCAACCTGGCGCTGATGTTCCTGCTGATGCAGGCCGGTTCGCACTACCTCTGGGCCGCCGTGGTGGCCACCGCGCTCACCATCCTGAGCAACTTCGTGATGCAGGAACGTCTGGTGTTCGACGGCCCCCGGCGCCGCAACCTGACCGCCCGGGCCGCCCAGACCTTCACCTACAACGGCCTCGACGCGGTCGCCCGCATGCCCCTCCTGGTGTTCCTGGTCGAGCGCGGCATGGGATCGCTGCCGGCCCAGGCCGCCACCGTCGGGCTCTCGTTCGCCGCCCGGTTCGTGTTCACCAGCAAGGTCGTGTACCCGCGGCAGCCGACGGCACCCGGACCGGTCACGCCGCCCTCCGACGCCGAGAAAGACGCGTATCTGGCCGCACCGCAACACCGTTGGCTGTTCTGGGCGCAGGCCGTGGCGATGCTCGGGGTGGCCGTGTCGATGTACGGCCTGGCCACCAACACCTACTGGACGCTGATCTTCCTCGGGCCACTCGCGTTGATGGTGGTGGAACAGGCCCTGGCCCTGCGCACCTCCACGTTCACCCGCCGGGTCACCGTCGGCCGGCACCGCGAACTGGTGCGCGACTTCCGCGGCGCCCCCTCGGTCGACGTCTTCCTCCCGACCGCCGGCGAGCCGCTGGAGGTGCTGGCCAACACCTACGAGCACGTCGCCCGGCTGGACTGGCCCGGGGAGCTGCGGATCCACGTGCTCGACGACTCCGCGCGCGAGCAGGTGCGGCGCCTGGCCGGCGCCCACGGATTCGAATACCTGGCCCGGCCGGGCAGCGAGTTCAAGAAGGCCGGCAACCTCCAGTACGCGCTGGAACGCAGCCGGGGCGAGCACATCACCATCCTGGACGCGGATTTCGTGCCCCGGCCGGACTACCTGCGCGAGCTGGTGCCCTACCTCGACGACCCGTGGGTCGGCATCGTGCAGAGCCCTCAGTTCTTCGCCACCGACCGCTCGATGTCGTGGTTGCAGCGGTGTGCGGGGGCCACCCAGGAGATGTTCTTCCGTTTCGTGCAGCCCTCCCGCGACGCCGTCGGGGCGGCCATCTGTGTCGGCACTTCCGCGGTGTACCGGCGGCGGGCGCTGGAGGCCATCGGCGGGTTCCCGCTGATCGGGCACAGCGAGGACGTGTACTGCGGAGTCATGATGGCGCGGAAGGGCTTTCAGCTGCGCTACGTGCCCGTGCTGCTCACCCGCGGGGCCTGCCCTGACAACCTGGACGCCTTCATCGCCCAGCAGTACCGCTGGTGCGAGGGCTCGATGTCGCTGCTGATGGACCGCAACTTCCACGAGGAACCCACGATGAGCGCGGCCCAGCGCGCCAGCTACTGGTCCGGCTTTCTCTACTACCTCGCCACCGCCGTCAACGCCGCCCTGGCACCGCTGGCCGTTCTGGTCATGGTGATCGCCTACCCCGACCGGGTGCAGAGCGGCAACATGCTCCCGCTCGCCGTCGCCACGCTGTTCTGGCTGGCGGTCTTCCCCGTGGTGGCCTTCGGGCGCTGGCGTTTCGAGGTGTTCCGGGTGCAGGCGGTCTACGGTTTCGCCCACCTGTTCTGCATCGGCGACCTGATCCGTGGGCGGGCGGCGGAGTGGGTGGCCACCGGGGCCGTGCGCACCGGCACCTCGCCGCGGGCCGCGGTCGGCGACCGGGTGCGCCGGCTGATGGGCCCCTACCTGCTGGCCACCCAGGCTGCCACGCTGATCGGGCTGGGCGCCGGGGCCATGGTCTACGGCTTCGCCCACTACTGGGCCAACATCGTGCTCGCCCTGCTGAACGCCTACGTGTACCTGCCGGTGGGCTGGGCGGCCGTGCGCGGCGGCGAGGGACGTCTGCTCGACCGGCTCCTCGGTCTGCGGCCCTCCAGCGAGCCGGCGATCGGGGAGACCGCATGACCACCACCACGCTCGCTCCGGAGACCACGAGCCCGCAGACCACGGCGGTCCCGACGCCGCTGTGGCGCAGCGCGCTGCTGTCGTTCCTGCCCGGTGACCGTCCCTGGCGGGGCCGGGTGGTCGCGGCCCTCCCGTCGTCCCTCATCGTGCTGGTCCAATGTGTGACGACGATGAGGCTGCACAACATCGCCAACAGCGACGAGGCCCTCTACATCGATGCCGGGCATGCCTATTTCGCGCAATGGGCGGGCGGTGCGAAGGCCCCGGACTACGGTTCCTACTTCTCCGGTCACCCACTGGCCTACCCCTTGCCCGCGGCGGCGATCGATCACGTCGGCGGGCTGGAGCTGGTCCGGTTCACCAGCCTGCTGCTGATGATCGGTGCCACGTTCTGCGTCGGGGCGGTGGCCCGGCACCTGGCCGTGAGCAACCACGACGCGGCGCGCTGGGCGGCCATGCTGTGCTTCGTGCTCAGCGGGGCGGTGATGTTCAACGGCAACCTGGCCACCTACGACGCGCCCTGCGTGCTGGCGGTGGCGCTGGCCCTGCGCTGGGCGGTGACCGGCTCGGGCCTGGTCTCGGCGTTCGGGGCGGGTGCGGCGCTGGCGTGCGGTGCGGTGCTGAAGTACGCCGGTGGCGGCTTCCTGCCGGTGATCGTGGCCCTGGCCGTGCTGGCCGCGCCCCTGGCCTGGCGTAATCTTTTGCGGGCCACGGTGATTCTGCTGACGGCCGGTGGTCTGCTGCTGCTCGTGTACCTGCCGAGCGCCGGCCTGATCCGTGAGGGCATCGAGTTCACCACGCTCTCGCGGCAGGCGCACAACTACCGTTCTGTGTCGCTGCTGATCTGGGAATGGGTCTGCGGGGCAGGGGTTCTCGCGGTTCTCGCGATGGCCGGTGCGGTGCTGCTGGTGCGCCGGGAGCGCTCGTTCCGTCTGGCGCTGGTCTGCCTGGCGCTGGTGGCGGCGGCCCTGGCGATCCCGGTGAGCCAGCTCAGGATGCACGAATACACCTCGTTCGACAAACATCTGGTGTTCACGGCGCTGTTCCTGGCTCCGTCGGCCGGGCTGGTGGTCACGCTGCGCCGGGTGGAGGCACGGGCCCTGCTGCTGGCGGTCGGGGCTCACCTGCTCACCGTGACGGCCCTCTACCGGGCCGACTTCCTGTTCACCGAATGGCCCGACAGCACACCGGTTCTGAAGAAGATTCAGGCGGAGGACCGGGCCGGCTCCTACCTGGCCGTGGGGGCTCAGTCGATGGCCTACTACGCCAAGGACTTTCCGGAGCTGACCTGGGAGGAGCCCTGGGGCCTGTTCGGGGCCGGGCACCAGGCCGTGCGCAGGGCGGTGCAGGCCGGGCGTTACGAGGGGGTCGTGGTGGTGTCCGGCAGCACGGCCAGCGCCGAGCTGGACGCGAACGTGGCCTATCTGACCAGACTTTTGGACGCCGATCCGGCCTACGAGGTGGCCGGGTCGTGGGCCAAGCACCGCTACGACCCGAACCGGTTCACCCTGTACCTGCGGCGGGTGGACCCGGTCAGCTGTGACGCTGCCGCAGGTAGTGACGGTGCACCCGGAGTGCGGCCGGATCGGCATCCAGACGCCAGTCACGTTCCTTGCGCTGGTTGAAGAAGGCCAGGCCGGTCAGCCGGGAGAAGCTGGTGCTGCGGTAGAGGTCCTCGTACCAGCGGGCCGTGCCCGGGCCCGGGGCGCAGCCGATCTCGCCCACCAGGAACGCGGCGTTCGGGTGCAGGGCGCAGAGCCGGTCGTACATCGGCCGGATCAGCGCCTCGGGGTCGTGCTGGGGCGAGCCGTCGGGCAGCCAGCCCCAGTTGTAGCCGTCCAGGCCGATCAGGTCGACGAGGTCGGCGCCCGGCCAGTACTCCTCCATCGGGGTGCCGCCATCGTCGAAGGCGTTGGGGCAGAACAGGAACTGGAGATTGGGCGTGCCGTGGGCCCGGGCCAGGTCGACCACGTGCCGCCAGGCGTCCCGGAACTGCCCGGCATCGGTGACCGTGCGCTGTGGCCCGGCCAGCGACCAGGGGTACCAGGAGCCGTTCATCTCGTGAAACAGGCGCACGATCACCCGTCCCGGGTAGCGGGCGGCGCCGTCGAAGAAGGACCAGAGGTAGTCGTCGCGCCAGCCCCGCACGATGTCGCCCAGACCGACGCCCCAGGCCTCCCAGGCGAGCATGCAGTCGTAGGAGCCGGGGCGGGCGGCGAGCTGGTCGGCCAGCCAGGGCTCCCAGCCGGTGTTCCAGTCCTTGAACCAGGAGAAGAGGGGCAGCCGGGCCCCGACGCTCTGTTCCAGGCGGAGATGGTCGCCCAGCAGGTCGCCGCCGAGGGAGGAGTAGGCCCCGAAGCGGCAGCGCTCGGCCAGCCGGGGGCGTCTCAGCAGTTGCCCGCCGGCCAGGGCGGCGGCGGTGAGGGCGGTCACGCCGGCGGCGGCACCGAGGGTGAGCAGCTCGCGGCGGGAGGGCGAGTCGGCGGTCGGGTGGGTCGGGCCTGGTGACGGCGGCCACACGGGATCGGCCATGACGCCCGACCCTATGCCCATTCCGTGGCACTGAGTGCGGTGAGTGCACTGAGGGTGACTATGTTGCGGCTTCGGGTGGGCTGCGCGGCGTGCTGGGTAACCCAGTTCGTCTTGGAGGCGAAGAACCGCTAATGTAGTCATCGCTCCCCCGGGAACAGGGGAGCAAGCGCCCGTAGCTCAACGGATAGAGCATTTGACTACGGATCAAAAGGTTAGGGGTTCGAATCCCTTCGGGCGCACTCGTTGAGACAGCGACGTGACAGGCCCTGGTCTGCGGAAACGCATTGATCGGGGCCCGTTGCGTTTTGCCCCGTGGTGACAGCCGCCGACCGGGAAAACCCAAGGGCGGCAAGAGGTTCGATCGCCCTATGATCCACCCGATTTACTCAGAATCGGAGGATTTGTGCCTGAACTTTACGCTGGCGCGCGACGGGCTGCCCCGCTCGTCCTGTGTGTGATCGTGCTGGTCGGCTGTGGCTCGGCGTCCACCCCGAAGGCCGAAACCGCCCCGTCGGCCGGCAGCGCCGCGAGCGCGACGCCCGGCGCCACCGAGCAGATCGCCCAGCTCGATGCCCTTCTGGAGAAGGCATCGGCCGCGCCGGCCTACTCGGCGACGCTGACGACCCGCACGCTCGTCGCGAACCAGGAGGTGGTGGTGATGACTGGCAAGGTCAACTTCAACGACGGCGAGCTCAATGGTCACGTCGATGTCACCACGGCGGCCTCGGGCGACACCCCGGCCAGCCAGGTGCAGGTGGTGATGACGCGTGAGAAGCAGTACGTGCGGAACGTGGGAACCAGTTCGCAGAGGGAGGAGTGGCTGGAGGTGCCGGCCGACGGGGCGAGCTCGATCGCCGACCTGACCGGGTACGGGCGGCTCCTGCTCGCGCAGGGCCCCGAGGCGGTCAAGGGCGAGGAGACGGTGGGAACGGTCACGGCAACCCGGCTTTCGGGCGTCGTCACCACCGAGGACGTCCGCACCCTGGAGCCGAACCTCTACAACCGTCTGCGCACCGCTGGTGTCGAGTCGTTCGAGTGCGACATCTGGGTGGACGGGTCCGGGCGCACGGTCCGGCTCGAGCAGTGGATCACCATGAGTGGCTACCCGACGCACAACGTCATGGAGATCTCGGAGTTCGGGAGCGCGTTCGAGCAGGAGGCGCCGGAATGACGGGTGACCTGACCTCGTCCGGTTCCCCTCCCGGCGGCGGACACCGAAAACGTCGCGACGCGTTACTTCTTCGGTCTGACGATCTTGTATCAAGAGCACTTTGAGGACGACGGTGGCAGCGCGCTCTCGCTCGCCCCGGATCCCGGCGGCCCGGCCCCGGCCGAGGCCGCCGGTGATCACTCGAGGCCGCGCGCAAAGCGCATGCTCACCAGCACATGCGGGGCTGCACTGCCGGCCGGAAGTGTGAGGCGGTAGGCGGAGTCTCACCTCTGGGGCTGGCGTTCTGCTTGTTAACGGCCCGCTATGCTGACCTTTCGGCTCTATATGCAGACAAACTGGATCATTGGACGGGCATGCCTCCCAAACCCTCCTCGCGAAACGTCCTGGGCTCGCTTGCCGCCTTCGTCGTGGTGAGCCTGATGGCCGGGCTGCTCGCGGCCGGGCTGGCTGTGCCCGCCCTCGGCGCTTCCGGCGCGGCCACCAACAACGTCGTCGAAGCCTTCAACGAGCTCCCCAGCGAGCTCGAAGACACCCCGATGGCCGCCAACACCAAGATCCTGGCGGCGGACGGCTCGCTGATCGCGACGTTCTACGACGAGAACCGCGAACCGGTCGACCTGGACGACATCTCGCCGTTCATGCAGGAAGCGATCGTGGCGATCGAGGACGAGCGGTTCTACGAGCACGGCGGTGTAGACGCCGAGGGCCTGGCCCGCGCCATCGTCGTCAACCTGGCCAACCCCGGTTCGCAGGGCGCGTCCACGCTGACCCAGCAGCTGGTCAAGAACTCGCTCAAGGAGCAGGCCTACCTGGCCGGCGATGACGAGGGCGTCAAGGCGGCCGCGGCGCCGACGAACTCCCGAAAGATCAAGGAGATGCGTCTCGCCGCCGCGCTGGAGAAGAAGAAGACCAAGCAGGAGATCCTCGAGGCCTACCTGAACATCGCCTGGTTCGGCGGGCAGGTCAACGGCATCGAGGCCGCGGCGAAGTATTACTTCGGCACCACGGCCAAGAAGCTCACGCTGCCCCAGGCCGCCATGCTGGCCGGCATGATCCAGTCGCCGACGTCGTACGACATCAGCGACCCGGACAAGCTGGACACGGCGCTCGGCCGCCGGAACACCGTGCTGAACAAGATGTTCCAGCAGGGCAAGATCGACCAGGCGACGCGTGACCAGGCGATTGCGAGCAAGCTCAAACCGAAGATCACGCCGACCTTCCAGGGCTGCGCGAACGCCGACACCAGTGCCTACTTCTGCGACTACGTCTACAACCTGATCGTCAAGGGCAACGGCTTCAAGGCTCTGGGCAAGACCCAGGAAGACCGGGCACACGCGATGAAGACCGGCGGCTTCACGATCCGGACCACGCTCGACAAGAAGATTCTGAAGGCCGCCTGGAAGGCCGTGCGGGAAGCGGTTCCACCGAGCGACCCCAGCCGCGTCGCCACCGCGTCGGTCACCGTGGAACCCGGCAGCGGCAAGGTGCTGTCGATGATCCAGAACAAGTTCTACAGCGTCGACAAGGGTTCCAAGAACACCACGATCAACTACTCCACCGACTACCAGTACGGCGGCTCGGCCGGCTTCCAGACCGGCTCGACGTTCAAGCCGGTGGTGCTGGCCACCTGGCTGAAGGCCGGCAAGACGCTGAACTCCACGATCGACGGCTCGGCCGGCAGCATCGCGGTGAGCTCGTTCAAGCGGTGCGGTTCGAGCATGGGCTCGTCCAGCGAGATCTGGAACTTCAGCAACTCGGCGGACGGTGCCGAGCAGGGCAGCATGAGCGTCTGGGACGCCACGGCCAACTCGGTCAACGGCGCCTACATCCGCATGGAGGCCCAGCTCGACCTGTGCGACGTGGCGGACACCGCCGAGGCGCTCGGCATGCACCTGGCGGCGAAGACCACCGACGTCTGCGACAAGACCAAGAAGACGACGAAGATCCCGAACTGCATCGCCTCGATCGTGCTCGGCGTGGTCAACCAGTCCCCGATGACCATGGCCAACGCGTACGCCACCTTCGCCTCGGGCGGCAAGTACTGCACGCCGATCGTGGTCACCTCGATCAAGGACCGCAACGGCAAGGCGATCAAGATCCCGAAGAAGAACTGCAAGCAGACGATCGACTCGGACGTCGCCGCCGCCGCCACGCTGGGCCTGAGCCGGGCGCTGACGAACGGTACGGCCGCCTCCACCGGCCCGCTCTCGAACGGCCAGAAGGCGTCGGGCAAGACCGGGACGACGAACGACTCGCAGGACACCTGGTTCGTGGGCTACACCCCGCAGCTGTCCACCTCGGTGTGGGTCGGCCCGGAGACGGTGAACGGCACCCGTAAGCCGATGAAGGGCGTCTACATCAACGGCGTCTACCGGGCCAACGTCTTCGGTGGCACGATCGCCGCGCCGACCTGGAAGAAGATCATGGAGGCCGCTCTCCAGGGCAAGCCGGTCGAGAACTTCCCGACGGCGAACAGCAGCCTGGTCGGCGTGAAGCAGACGCCCAAGCCCGACAAGACCGATGACCAGGACGACCAGGGCAACGGCAACGGCAACGGCAACGGCAACGGCAACAACGGCGGCACCACCACGCCGGGCACCGGCAACAACAACGGTGGCGGCAACAACGGTGGAAACAACGGCGGCAACAACGGTGGCGGCCAGAACCGGTGATCTGAGCCGTCGCACGGCAGCTCTCAGCGAGGTCCGGTCAGGTGATCCTGGCCGGACCTCGCTGTTCGTGCGGCACGGCGCACCGTGACGATGCACGCCGATAGGCCCGCCTTGACCAGGACCCTGGTTGCGCTTAAGCCTGGTATGCCTAGCGTGCTGGCCCGTCATCCCCCTGAAGGAAGGACCGCTCATGCTCACCCTGAGAGCCAAGGCCGGTTTCCTGGTGGGCGGCGGGGCCGCGGTGGCCCTGGCCGCAGCCCTGGCTACCACGTCGGTGGGGTCCGCGCAGGCCACCCCCTCGAACCGCCCGGCCACGGTGACCTCGCAGGCAGCGGCCGCCGACCTGGACTCGCCGCAGAAGAAGGAGATCGCGATGCAGCTGGTCTCCAGCGCGGAGAACTCCTCGCTGGACTGGCGCGCGCAGTACGGCTACATCGAAGACATCGACGACGGCCGCGGATACACCGGCGGCATCATCGGTTTCACCTCCGGCACCCACGACATGCTGGAGCTGGTCGAGGCCTACACCGACGATCACCCGGACAACGGCCTGGCCGGCTACCTTCCCGCGCTGCGAGCGGTCGACGGCACCGACTCGCACCAGGGACTGGGCACCGCGTTCGAGCAGGCATGGAAGGCGGAGGCCGAGGTAACGGCGTTCCAGCAGGCGCAGGACTCCGAGCGTGACCGGGTCTACTTCGACCCGGCGGTGCAGCAGGCCCGGGCCGACGGGCTGCGAGCCCTGGGGCAGTTCATCTATTACGACGCGATCGTCATGCACGGCCCGGGCGAAGACGACGTGAGCTTCGGCGGCATCCGCCGGACAGCACTGGAGCAGGCCGCCCCGCCCTCCGAGGGCGGCGACGAAACCGCTTACCTGAATGCGTTTCTCGATGCCCGCAAGGCCGCCATGCTGACCGAGGAGGCACACTCCGAGACCGGCCGGGTGGACACCGAGCAGCGGAAGTTCCTGCGCGAGGGCAACCTTGACCTGGACCCGCCGCTGCGCTGGACCGTGTACGAGGGCGACGAGACCTACGAGATCCTCTGAGTAGTTGAGCGGCGACGCGGTGCCCCTGCCGAAAATGCGGTGCGATGCCCGGATTTAGGCAGGGCTCCAGCCGCTCTTAAGCTTGCTCACAGGATCATGGAGTCATGCGAACTCCTTCCTCACCGGGCGGCGGCCGGAGGAAACCCTCCTGGCGTCTGTGGACCGTGGGCCTCAGCGCCGTGGTTCTTGCGGTCACCGGTACCACCGTCGCCCTTCAGTCTGCTTCGGCGGAGCAGGCGAGCACGGCGTCCACCAGCACCACGAGCAGCGCGAGCGCCGCGAGCTCGGACAGCAGCGACTCCTCGGTCAGCGCCTCGTCCACGGTCACCACCACGGCCGCGGCCTGCTCGCGGACCAAGTCCAAGACCGCGAAGACCAAGGTCACCAGCGTCTCCCTGCCCTACAAGGTCAAGGGCTACGGCGGCGAGGGCGACACCGAGGTGATCCCGATGGCCGTCGCCGCGGCCCCCAACGGCCAGTCCTGGCTGGCCTGGGTCGGCACCAGCGGCAAGGTCTACCTGGGCAAGCTCGGCTGCAACGACAAGCTGACCGGCAAGGTCACCAGCTTCACCGGCATCGACCTGCAAGACATCACGGCCGATGCCAACGGCGGCGCCATCCTGATCACCAAGAAGGGCAGCTGCGGTACCGGCCCGCTCTGCGGCGGCACCTCCAGCCCGTGCAACACCATGCACCTGATCCGCTTCGACAACAGCGGAAAAACGGTGTGGAGCAAGCAGGTCACCAACCTGAGCAGCACCAAGAAGGGCTACTCCAACGGCGCCCGGTTCGTCTGGTGGTACCAGCACCACGGCCGGATCGCGACCGGCGGCGGCAAGTACGCGGCCTACTTCGGCACCGCGATCACCGTGAAGAACGGCAGCTGCGTCGACATCCACCAGGGTGACCGCCTCCAGGTCGTCACCTCGAAGGGCAAGGCGGTGGCGAGCGAGAGCACCGACTTCAGCTGTAGCCATGCCTGGAACTCGCGGGTGGTCTACGACCCGGCCAAGAAGAAATTCATCACGGTGTGCGCCACCGACAACGAGTGCCGAATCGCGCAGGCCAATCCCTACAGAACAGTGGTCGCCAGTAAATGCGACGGCACCCTGTTCGGCGGCGACCTGATCCTGGCGAAGACCGGTTACTGGACGGCGTGGAGCCAGGGTGGCAAGGCCAAGATCTCCCGCTTTACCACCGGCAAGGCCAACAAGACCGTGAATTCGGTTGCGGCCACGCAACATCCGCACCTGGTGAAGTACGGCAGCAACCGCATGGTGCTGAGCTGGGGCTCCGGCTCCAAGATCAAGGCCAAGATCATGAACCGGTCCACCGGCGCCACCATCGGTTCGACGCTGACGCTCAACGCCAAGGACCACGACTACATGTCGTTCAAGGAGTACAAAGACGGCAGCGTGGCCTATGCTGCGGCCGGCGCGACCACCAAGAGCATCAAGATCGCCCGCGTGATGCCGATGACCTGATCCGTCTCGGATCAGGTTGAGGGTTCAGCCCACACAGCTCAGCGCCACACGGCTCAGCGCCACACGGCTCAGCGCCGGACGGCTCAGCCCTCACAGCGCAGCCCGGCAAACAGAAACTCCCCCGGCGGCCGCCCACGCCGGGGGAGTTTCTTCGTGTCAGGAGGTGGGGACTCAGACCGCCCGGCGGTCCGCGGCGGCCACGGCATCCTGCTCCGGGTCGGGCCGGCGGCTCGACACCACCAGGCTGGTGACCGTGGTGATGGCCAGGGTGCCGATGATGACGGTGAGCGAGAGCCAGATCGGGATCTCGCCGTCGAACGGAGCCCAGTCCGCCCAGTGGTACTTGTGCATCGCGTGCAGCACCAGCTTCACGCCGATGAAGGCCAGGATGAACGACAGGCCCAGCGACAGGTAGATCAGCTTCTGGAGCAGCCCGCCCAGCAGGAAGTAGAGCTGGCGCAGACCCATCAGGGCGAACACGTTGGCGGTGAACACCAGGTAGGGCTCTTCGGTGAGGCCGTAGATGGCGGGGATCGAGTCGAGGGCGAAGAGCAGGTCGGTGCTGCCCAGGGCCACGATCACGAAGAACATCGGGGTGATCAGCCGCCGCCCGCCCTGCATCACGCTGAGGGAACGGCCGTGGAACTCGTCGACCGAGGGCAGCCGGCGCTTCACCAGCCGCATCAGCGCGTTGTCGACCTCCTCCTCGTCCTCGTCGTGCTTGCGGTACTCCTTCACCAGGTTGAACGCGGTGTAGATGAGGAACGCGCCGAAGATGAAGAACACCCAGGAGAACTTGCTGATCGCGGCGGCACCGACGGCGATGAACACGGCCCGGAAGATCAGGGCCAGGATGATGCCGATGGTCAGCGCGTACTGCTGAAGATGCCGTGGCACCGCCAGTTTCGACATGATGATCAAGAAGATGAACAGGTTGTCGATCGACAGGCTGTACTCGGTGAGCCAGCCCGCGTAGAACTCGCCGGCGTAGGCCGAGCCGGCGGTGGCCCAGACGCCGAGACCGAACACGATCGCCAGGGCGACGAAGATACCGACGAACGTGCCGGCCTCCTTCATCGACGGCTCGTGCACGTTCCTGCCGATGACGAACACGTCGAGAGCGAGCACGGCGACCAGGACGACCGAGCTGATGATCCAGGTCGAGGTGGAGACATCCATGCAGACGGACCTTCCGGTTTGTGGCGTGCAGGGGTCAACCGGAGCGGCCGGTCAGAAGCCCAACGGCGATGACGCACGTCGAGTTCCGAGCGAGCACTCAGGCGCGACCCAGGTCACAGCGCAAACCGGAAGGCCCGAAAGTTGTTGCCTGGCTGAACTATCGCCGAGTGAGGCGGATGGCTGTCCAGGAGACCGGCGGCAGGTCGAGCCGCAGCTCCCCGTCGTCCACCGTTACCCCTGACGCCTCGACCGGAACCACGCGGTCCGGCTGGTCGACGGTGTTCGTGGCGGACAGGTCGGTGTCGGACAGCGTCCACGACTCGGCCACCTGGAAGGCATGGTCGAAGCCGCCCAGCGGCACGGCCAGCGACACCTGCTCCTCCTGGTGCCGGTTGACCACGAACACGCTGAGCTCACCGGTCTCCGCGTCGTGCGTGGCGACGGCGTCCACCACCGGCACCTCGCCGTACTTCTCCGTGTCGTACAGCGGACCGCTCGGCTCCACCCGCAGCACGTCGCCCCGGGCGAACCGCGAGGTGATCGCGAACGGGTGGAAGATGGTCTGCCGCCAGGCCGGCCCGCCGGCCTCGCTGCGGATCGGCGCGATCACGTTGACCAGCTGCGCCTGGCAGGCGGCCGTCACCCGGTCGCTGTGCCGCAGCAACGAGATCAGCAGGTTGCCCACCACCACGGCATCGGTGACCGTGTACTCGTCCTCGATCACCCGCGGCGCGATCGCCCACTCGGACGGGTCGGCCGCAGTGGCCCCGGACTCGAAAGCGCTCTGTTTCCAGACGTTCCACTCGTCGAACGAGATCATGATCCGCTTCGGGTTCTTCAGCCTGGCGCCCACGCTGTCCGCGGTGGCCACCACACTGTCGACGAAGTGGTCCATGTCCACGGCCGACGCCAGGAAGCTGGCCACGTCACCGTTCAGCGGCTCGTAGTAGGCGTGCGCCGAGACGTAGTCGACCACGTCGTAGGTGAGCTCGAGAACCTCGGACTCCCAGGCGGCGAACGTCGGCATCGACGAGCTGGAGCTGCCGACGGCCACCAGCTCCAGGTCCGGCTCCGCCGAGCGCAGGGCCCGGGCGGTCTCGGCCGCGAGCCGGCCGTACTCGTGCGCCGTCTTGTGGCCGGTCTGCCAGGGGCCGTCGAGCTCGTTGCCCAGGCAGAACATCGTGACGCCGTACGGTTTGTCGACGCCGTTGGCCCGGCGCATCTCGGCGAAGTGGGTGCGGTCGGGCTGGTTGATGTACTCGTGCACGTCGAGGGCCTCCTGCACCCCACGGGTGCCGAGGTTCAGCGCGTACATCACCTCCACCCCGGCCTTGCCCGCCCAGCGCATGAACTCGTCGATCCCGACCTCGTTCGTCTCCAGGCAGTGCCAGGCCAGATCGCGGCGCACGGGCCGGTCGGCGACCGGCCCGACGCCGTCCTCCCAGCGGTACCCGGAGACGAAATTGCCTCCGGGATAACGGACCAGCGAGATCCCGAGCTCGCGGGCGAGGGCCAGGACGTCCTGCCGGAACCCGTCGGCGTCCGCCGTGGGGTGTCCCGGTTCGTAGATGCCGGTGTAGACGCAGCGCCCCATGTGCTCGACGAACGAGCCGAAGGTACGTCGTGACACGGGGGCCACGGTGAAGGCCGGATCGAGCCGGAACGTGGCAGAGAGCAAGGGTTTTCTCCCGGTTTCTGGCAGCGTGGACATTTACTTGAGACTTCCCACGGTGAGACCGCCCTGCCAGTACCGCTGGAGGCTGAGGAAGGCGATGATGAGCGGGAGCGTGGAGAGCAGGGAACCGACGATGATCAGGTTCCAGAGTGACTGCCCGGAGCCGTTGTTCGACGTGGCCAGCGTCTCCCAGAGGTTGATACCCACGGTCAGCGGGTACAGCTTGGAGGTCGACAGCATGGTCAGGGGCAGGAAGTAGTTGTTCCAGGTGGACACGACCGACAGCAGCAGCACGGTGATCACGCCGGGCCGCATCAGCGGCAGCGCGACCTGGAAGAAGATCCGCAGCTCACCGGCACCGTCCACGCGGGCGGCGTCCACCAGTTCCTCCGGGATCGAGCCGCCGGCGTAGACCCGCATCAGATACACCGCGAACGGGCTGAGCAGTGACGGCAGGATCACCGCCCAGATCGTGTCGGTGAGACCGGCGTTCGAGAACATCACGAACGTCGGGATCACCAGGGCGGTCAGCGGAACCATCACGGCACCGAGCACACTGCCGAAAAACACGGTGCGGCCGGTGAACTTGTACATCGCGAAGCCGTAGCCGGCCAGCACCGAGACGATCGTGCAGCCGATCCCGCCGGCCCCGGCGTAGAGCACCGAGTTCCACATCCACCGCAGGTACTCGCCGTTGTTGTAGCTGAACAGGTCTCCCAGGTTGTCGAACAGGTGAAACCCGTTGAACCAGAGGGCACCCGAACCGGAGAACAGTCCCTTGGCGTTCTTCGTGCTGGCCACCACCAGCCACCAGACCGGCAGCAGGAAGTAGCAGACCAGGGCCAGCAGGATCAGTTTGATCCCGGTGTGCCGGGGGACACGTCGCGGCTGGCTCATGTGAACAGACCTCCCCGCTTACGGGTGGCGAAGGTGAAGACGGCGACTGCCAGGAACACCACGAAGCCGAGCGAGAACGAGATCGCCGAGGCGTAGTTGAACTGTGCGTAGCGGAAGGCCAGGTTGAAAGCGTAGATGTTGGGCGTGAAGTCGGGCGTCACCGAGCCGTTCGCGATCGGGGAGACGATGGCCGGTTCGGTGAAGAACTGCAAGGTGCCGATCAGCGAGAAGACCAGGATCAGCACGAGCGCCGAGGAGACCAGCGGCACCTTGATCCGCAGGGCGATCTGCCGGGTGTTCGCCCCGTCGATCCGGGCCGCCTCGTAGAGCGAGGTGTCGATGCTCTTCAGGGCGGCGTAGATGATGATCATGTAGTAGCCGGACCACTGCCAGGTGACGATGTTGAGCAGGCCCTTGAAGATGTTGCCCTGACTGAGCAGGAACGGTGCCTGCACGTTGAACAACGAGGCGATCTGCTCGATCGGGCCGAAGCTCGGGCTGTAGAGGAAACCCCACATCAGGGCTCCGATCACGGCCGGCACGGCGTACGGCAGGAAGATCATCAGGCGGCTGAAACTGGCCAGCCGGCCGGTGATCTCGTCGAGCATCAGGGCCGCGGCCAGGGCCACCCCGATCTGCAGCGGGATCACCACCAGGCTGAACCGGACGACCAGCCACAGGCCCTTACGGAACGACGGGTCGTGGAACGCCCGGGTGTAGTTGTCGAAGCCGGCGAACGTGGTGCCGGTGGCCAGGCCCTTGGTGTAGAGGCTGAGGTAACCGGCGTAGACCAGGGGGGCCACCAGGAAGGCCAGGAACACGATCAGGAACGGCAGCACGAACAGCCAGCCGATCTGGTCGCGGCGCAGGAGACGGGGCCGCACCCGCCGGATCGGCCGGGCGGGTGCGGCGCTCGTCGACATGACAGTGTCGACGTCGGTCATCGAACGTTGAAGCCCTGGCTCTTGGCGTACTCCACCATGGTGGCCTGGAGGTCCGTGGCTGCCTGGTCGCCCGTGGTCTGGCCGGCGAAGAGCTTCACCAGCTGGGCCTGGAGCTGGGCGTAGTAGTACACCGTGAACGGGCTGTAAGTTGCTCCTGCGTAGGCGTTCTCGGCGGGGACATAGATGTCCTTGTTGGCCGTCTGGCCGTCGAAGAAGTCGATCTTCGCGTTGACGAACTCGTCCGACTTCAGCACGGTCTGGTTCAGCGGGAAGATGGTCTGCGTCTTCCAGCCGTCGGTCAGCGAGGCCTCGTCGGCGTACAGGCCCATGGCCACGGTGGCCGCGGCCTGCTTGTCCGAGGTCTGCGTGGTCACGGCGAAGGTCGAACCGCCCCAGTTCACCGACACCGGGTTGCTCTCGTCCCACTGCGGCAGCTCGGCGGCGGCGAACTGGCCGGCGTCGTCACCCTCACCGACGCCCTGGCCGCTCAGGTAACCGGGGGCCCAGGCGGCCGACACGTAGGTGGCGTACTTACCGCCGACCACACCGGAGATGTAGTCGGTGGTGAACTGGTCCTCCTTGCCGATCAAACCCTTCTTGACCAGGTCACCCCAGTAATTGAGGACGTCCTTGGTCGCCTGGTCGTCGAGCTTGATGCTGATGTTCAGCTTGTCGGAGAGGTCGTACTGGAAGGGCACCGCGCCCTTCTGGATCATCAGCGCGGTCACCGCTGCCGGGATGTTGCTGCCGATGTCCCCGAAGGCCGGCCCACCGGCGTCCTTCAGTTTCTGCGCGGCCTCGGCGTACTCGGCCCAGGTCTTCGGCACGTCGATGTCGTACTTCTCGAGGATGTCCTTGCGGTAGATCATCCCCATCGGCCCGCCGTCGACCGGGATGGCGTACACCGCGTCGCCCTGCGAGACGTCGCTCCAGGCGCCCTCGCTGAAGTTGGACTTCACGTCGTTGGCGCCGAGCGGCGCGAGATCGACCAGTGCGTCCTGGATCTCGAAGCCGACCAGCTGCTCGGCCTCCAGCATGATGACGTCCGGCGCGCCCTTCTTCGCCGTGATGGACGTCTGGAACTTGTCGTACTCGGTCTGGCCCTGACCGGCGTTCGTCCAGCAGACCTGGACGTCGGTGTGGTCGTTGTTGAAGTTGTCCACGACCTTGGCCATGTTGGGGTACCAGCCCCAGACCGTGACCTTCTTGGCGTCCGCGTTCACGATCTTGTTCGTGCACTTGGACGAGTCCGCGGCGCTTCCTGAGCCGCCGTCGCTTCCGCCGCCACAGGCAGCCAGCCCGATCGCGGCGACCATCCCGGTAGCGACAAGAGTGGGTGTGCGCAAGCGCATGTCGATGCCTCCTTTGGTCATGACATGTCTGGCTACCGCAGGGACCACGCAGGGTGACGCACAGGGGCAGTCAGCCTGGTCGGCGGGTACCGATCAGGCCAGGGAGAGCTATGGGTGCGAGGTCCGTTGCAGCGCTGCAAAGGAGTATGCATGGGCGATAAGTGGGTGACAAGGGGTGATTGAAACGAAATACGATGGACGGCGCGAGCCTCTTCGGCTCGCCCGGCGGGAGAGGTGCCTATGAAGGAAGCAACGCTGCGTGACGTCGCCGACCTGGCCGGGGTGTCCCCGCGCACGGTCTCGAACGTGGTCAACGGGTATGCCAAGGTCACCGACGTCACCCGCCACAAGGTGGAAGCCGCGATCGCCCAGCTCGGCTACCGGCCGAACGTGCTGGCCCGGCACCTGGCCACCGGGCGCTCCGGCCAGATCGTCGTGGTGGTGCCTTATCTCGACACGCCGTACTTCTCCGAGCTGCTCCAGGCGATCATCCCGGTGGCCCGGCGGGTCGGGTACAACGTGCTGATCGACCAGTCCGACGGCGACCGGGAGCACGAGGGTCAGCTGATCGGGCAGGCGTCGCACCGGTCGCTGTTCGACGGCATCATCTACAGCCCGCTCGGCCTGTCGCAGGACGACCTGTCGAGGCGGGACCCGGCGCTGCCCATGGTGGTGATCGGAGAACGCACGTCCACGGCCAATTTCGACCATGTCGGCATCGACGACGTGGCGGCGTCGACCGAGGCGGTGAACCATCTGATCGGGCTGGGGCGTCGCCGGATCGCCGCGATCGGCGACCAGCCCTACCCGACCGGTGAGGCGGCCCAGCGCCGCACCAAGGGTTTTCGCGCCGCGCATGCCGCGGCCGGCCTGCCGCTCGACGAGTCGCTGATCATCGGAACGCCGCGCTTCAACCGTCTGGACGGTGCCACGGCGATGGAAAGCCTTCTGCGACTGGATAATCCGCCGGATGCGGTGTTCTGCTACAGCGACCTGGTGGCGTCCGGCGCCATTCACACCCTGCTGCACAACGGTTTACGGGTGCCGGAAGACGTGGCGGTGATCGGGTACGACGACATCGAGGACGGTCGTTACAGCCGGCCGACGATCAGCACGATCTCGCCGGACAAGGCCGAGATCGCCCGGATGGCGGTGGAACGGCTGGTGATGCGGATCAAGAGCCGGGAGCCGGTGCCCGGCGTCGACCTACGGGCCGGGCACCGGCTGGTGGCCCGGCAGAGCACGGTGGGGGATGCGGCGGGCTGAGGTGCTGGACCTCAGGGGGATTCGTCAGGAATGGTGGCCAGGCGCTCGTAGTAGGAGCGGATGTCGGAGAGCCGGATCTCCGTGCTGCTACTGGCTTCTGGGGCCAGTCCCTCCCGGGCCGCGAGCCATGGGCCCTCGCGGTGGCTGAGCTCACTGAGCTGGGCCCCCGTCCAGTCGCGATACCTGCCCAGGGTGTTGTGGAGGGCGGTGCGGCCCGTCGGGTGTTGCTCGACGAGTGCCGCGTTGCCCAGGGCCTCACTCTGATAACGACGCTGCTTCCACAGCTCTCGCACCACGGGCCCTGCGGCCCAGGCCTCGATGCGCTCGGGGAAGAGTGGCTCGCCGGTGAGAACCAGGTGCTCTGCCTGCGTGTAGTAACAGAGCTTCTGGAGCTTGAGTTCGCCGGCCTGAGGACACTCGTGCAGAATGGCTGCCGCCAGGTCGAGGACGCTCACCGGATGAGCTGTGACGACGTTCTCCGGTGCCCGCAGGACCGAGACGATGGTCTCGGGCGGCTCGTCCTCTTCGTAGAAGTCGCTGACACCGTCCCAAGTGGTCATGTGTTCAGTGTGCATCAGCCCTCCACTTCATAGACGCTGCCGAGCGCGAAGGTCTCGCGATCTTTCGGGCTCGGGTAAAGGACGGCCAGGCAGCGCCGGCCCCGGATCTCGACCTTGAGGTAGTAGCGCGGTCCGCGTGGCGGGTCTTGCTCATGGCGACCTCGGAGCCGGGGTTTGCACTGGATGGCGTGCCGGACCTCGTCCGGAGTGATGCCGTGCTTGCTGATGATTTTTTGGGCCACCTGATCGCTGATAAGCAGGACCGCCACCCAGATCGGGACCATATGGGGCACGGATTCAGTGTGGCGGAGTCATGCCGAGTCGATCGTGCTTTTGCCAATTCCCCCCCAGGTCCGCTCTTCTGTGGGGGCAGGCGAGCCGATTCCCCCATCCGCTCCATGGAGAAAGTATGTCGGTGGGGTCCGACAGTCTTGAAGTCGCGCGGGTCCGAACGACGCCGGCCCGCCGACGCGAAAGCGTGGACGGGCCGGTCGTTCAGACGATGAGCGCTGCGACCTACTCCGGCACCCGCCGGTACGCGCCGTCCGAGGCCGCGGTGGCCATCGAGGCGTACGCCCGCAGCGCCGCCGACACCGGGCGCTGCCGGTCGAGCGGGCTGTAGGGCTTGTCGCGCTTCTCCTGGGCGGCCCGGCGCTGGTCGAGCACCAGCTCGTCGACGTCCAGGGAGATCTTGCGGTTCGGGATGTCGATCGAGATCGGGTCGCCGTCTTCGACCAGGGCGATCAGGCCACCGCCCGCCGCCTCCGGCGAGATGTGGCCGATGGAGAGGCCACTCGTGCCGCCGGAGAACCGGCCGTCCGTGATCAGGGCGCATTTCTGGCCCAGGCCGCGGCCTTTCAGGAACGAGGTGGGGTACAGCATCTCCTGCATGCCCGGGCCGCCCTTGGGGCCCTCGTAGCGGATCACCACGATCATGCCCTCGGTGACCTTCTTGCCCAGGATGCCCTCGACCGCGGCCTCCTGGCTCTCGAACACGATGGCCCGGCCGGAGAACGTCCAGACCGCCTCGGGCACACCGGCCGTCTTCACCACGCAGCCGTCGGGGGCGAGGTTGCCGGAGAGGATGGCCAGGCCGCCGTCGACGGTGTAGGCGTGCTCGACGTCGCGGATGCAGCCGTCGGCCGCGTCGGTGTCGAGCGAGGCCCACTCGTTCTCGGTGGAGAACGGCTCGGTGGTGCGCACACCGCCGGGCGCGGCCCGGAACAGCTCCAGCGCCCGCTGTGACGCGGAGCCGCTGCGGATGTCCCACTCCGCCAGCCAGGTGGCCATGTCGGCCGAATGCACCGGCTTCACATCGGTGTTCAGCAGTCCGCCACGGTTCAGCTCACCGAGGATGGCGGGGATGCCGCCGGCCCGGTGCACATCTTCCATGTGGTACTTCGGCGAGTTCGGGGCGACCTTGGCCAGGCACGGCACCCTGCGCGAGATGGCGTCGATGTCGTCGACGGTGAAGTCCATCTCCGCCTCCCGGGCGGCGGCCAGCAGGTGCAGCACCGTGTTGGTGGAACCGCCCATGGCCACGTCGAGGGCCATGGCGTTCTCGAAGGCCGAGCGGCTCGCCACGTTGCGGGGGAGAACGGACTCGTCGTCCTTGCCGTAGTAGCGGTTGGCCAGGTCGACGACCGTGGTGCCGGCGTCCTTGAACAGCTGGCGCCGGGCCTCGTGGGTGGCCAGCGTGGAGCCGTTGCCGGGCAGCGACAGGCCCATCGCCTCGGTCAGGCAGTTCATCGAGTTGGCGGTGAACATGCCGGAACACGAGCCGCAGGTGGGGCAGGCCGAGCGCTCGATCACGTCGAGCTGGTCGTCGCTGATGCGCGGGTCGGCGGCCGCGACCATGGCGTCGACCAGGTCCAGCTTGGAGTGCACGATGCCCTCGATGGCCGTGGTCTTGCCGGCCTCCATCGGGCCGCCGGACACGAACACCGTGGGGATGTTCAGCCGCAGCGCGGCCAGCAGCATGCCGGGGGTGATCTTGTCGCAGTTCGAGATGCAGACCAGGGCGTCGGCGCAGTGCGCGTTCACCATGTACTCCACCGCGTCGGCGATCAGCTCCCGGCTGGGCAGGGAGTAGAGCATGCCGCCGTGGCCCATCGCGATGCCGTCGTCGACGGCGATCGTGTTGAACTCCTTGGAGACCGCCCCGGCCTCCTGGATCGACTCGGCGACGATCTGGCCCACGTTGCGCAGGTGCACGTGGCCCGGCACGAACTCGGTGAACGAGTTGGCGATCGCCACGATCGGCTTGCCGAAGTCGTTGTCGGTCATGCCGGTCGCACGCCAGAGCGCCCGTGCTCCCGCCATGTTGCGACCAGAGGTCGAGGTGGCCGACCGAAGCTGTGTCATCGTGAACAGTCTTCTTTCATGCGTCTACGGTCGCGCGGTCCGGGGCAGACCGATGGGCGACCAGGTGTCGATGGACGCACGGTGAGGCCCGGGTCGGCCACGTGCGTCAGCGCCCGGTGCTGGAGGACGGTCGCTTCTGGCGACACACCGATGGTAACTCGGGCGGCCGTGAGGTATTCCTCGATGTCGGAACGATCGGTCCGTCTTCCGCGCGCCTGAGTCACGTTTTGCTGGCAGTATGGCCCGAAACGTTGCGCTGCGTGATGAACTGGCCGGGGAGTGGACCACGGGCCTAGCCCTACCCGGAGTTGAACAGTAATCTTCACCGGCAAGATCGCAGAGTGAGCGGAGGCGCAATGGCGCTGCGGATTCGTGCGTGCGTCAAGACGCACCCCGGGCTGCGCCGTACCAACAACGAGGATTCCGGCTTCATCGGTCGCCGGTTGTTCCTCGTCGCCGACGGCATGGGTGGTCACGACTTCGGCGAGGTGGCCAGCGCCATCGTCGCCCGCACGGTGGCCTATCTCGACGACCACGGCACCAGTTTCGGGCCGGAGGGCGACATCGTCGGTGCGGTCGAGTTCGCCGACCAGCGCCTGGCCAGGGCCATCGGGAACAACCCCGAGCTGTCCGGCATGGGCACCACGCTCACGGCCATGCTGATCCACCGGGACACCATCGCGCTGACCAATGTCGGCGACTCCCGGGCCTACCTGCTGCGGGGCCGCGAGATGGTGCAGCTCACCCACGACGACACCTATGTGCAGATGCTGGCCGACAAGGGCTGGCTCGACCCCAAGCTGATCCCCCAGCACCCCCAGCGCAGCGTGCTGCTGCGGGTGCTCCGCGGCGGCGACGACGGCGGCACCGCCGAGGTCAACCTGTACCAGGCTGTCCCCGGCGACCGTTACCTGCTGTGCAGCGACGGCCTCAGCGACTACGTGGCCGGCGAGGCCATCCAGAAGGCGCTGGCCGGCACCAAGAACGCCGGCAAGGCGATCGACCGGCTGATCGCGCTGGCCCTCAAGGCGGGCGCCCCCGACAACGTCACCTGCATCATCGGCGACGTGATCGACGACGACTCCAGGCCGGGCGGCGGTGACGGTGAGTTCGTGGGTGCGGCCCAGGAACTCGGCGAGGGCGCGATCGAGGCGGCGGAGCAGAAGGTGGCCGAGGCCAAGGCCGCCGGCATGCTGAAGACCGCCTGACCTAGGGCAACCGCCCGCTGATGTCGTAGCCGTACTCCAGGATCTGGGTGCCGTCGCTGAGCGAGCGCACCCGCACGGCGTCCCCGAGGATGCGGTCCCGGTCGGCCGTGTCGCACCCGTGCGACCCGTAGTAGTCGGGCGACCAGATCAGGAACGTGGAGGACGCCTTGCGGGTGAGTCGCGCGGTGTCGCTGAGCCACGAGCGGGTCTGGAGCACTCCGTGGTCGCACTCCAGCTCGTACACCGTGCGCTCGCCCCCGGCCAGGTAGCTGCTCACGTTGCCGAACCAGTACGGGGCCAGGCCTTTCGCCGGCCCGGTCGCCCTCACCGCGTCGATCAGCTCGTCCTGCGTGGTCAGGGCGGTGGACGGGTGGGCGTTCGCCCGGATCGCGATGGTGGCGCCCGAGGCGCCCGTCACCAGGGCGGCACAACTGAGGACGACGAGGGCGGGCCGGGCCGGCCACCGTTCCGGCAGCCCGGGCAACAGCAGAACCGCGGTCACCGCCAGCTGGTACGGGGCCAGGATCAGGTAGCGGGTGGGGTGGTCGTCTTGCACCACGGTGCCGAGGAAGCACAGCGGCCAGGTGGCCACGATCGTGAACGGCACCAGCTCACGGGAGCGCCAGAAGCGCGCCGCACCGACGGCCGAACCGGCCACGAACAGCGCGAACACGCCGAGCATCAACAGGTTCGAGGTGATCACCAGCGGCGTCGTGCCGTGCCAGCGCTCCACGCCGAACTGGGTGGCGGTGTCGTGCAGCAGTTGGCCCCAGCCGTGGGTGGCGGCCGACAGGCTGGGTGAGAGCTGCTTGGTGTGGTCGATCTCCAGCCCCACCACCCCGACGGCCTGCTGGAGCAGCGGCAGCAGCAGGAACGAGCCGAGCAGGCACCCGGCCAGGTGCAGCAGCCGGGGGTCACGGGTGCGCAGCAGGTACCAGGCCGGTGCCAGCAGCATCAGCGGCAGGCCGACCAGCATCTCGAAGTACGGGTCGTCGAACCAGAACACGGCCAGGCCCAGGCTCACGGCCGCGGCGAGCAGCAGCGTCCTGACGGTGGACACCGGGGGACGACGACGGGCCAGGTACCGCGCGGCCAGTGCCAGCAACAGGAAGCACAGGCCGAGCTCGACGTTGCGGTAGTTGGGCAGGTTCCGGTTCGAGCCGATGCCGCCGCCCATCGCGGCCAGGAACACCAGCGGGGCGGCGAGCTGATACCAGCGGGCGCGCGGCGCGAGCAGCAGCACGCCGGCGCCCAGCAGCACGAACGTCAGGGCCGTCAGCACCAGCACGGCGATCAGCAGCTTGGTCACCGGGCTCAGCCCGATCGCCTCCAGCACCAGGTAGAGCGGGAACTTGAACAGCCAGGTGTCGGCGGGCAGATGGGTCGTGCCGTGACCGACGTCCAGCCAGGTGCGCACGATCGACTGCTGTGCCGTGGAGTCGGAGGTGTACACCACCCGCGGGTGCCGGAGCACGGCCAGCAGGCAGGCGACCAGGGCCGGCACCACGATCGCGGCGGCGATCCGGCCGCGGGCCGCCGGGGCGGTACCGGCCGGGTCGGCGTGCTCGGCGAGGCCGGTGTCTGCCACGGGTACCGGCCTCTCGGGAGCTTGTGTCGGGTCTGCGTCGTGGTCAGGTCTGGGTCACGGCCCTGACCAGCCTAGGGGATCGGTCGGTTCAGCTCGGGGCACTCCCCGGCGGCGGGCACGCCCAGACCGCGTGAGATGCGTGACCCGATCTCGCGCAACTGCCGGGTCTGGGCCCGGGTGAGGGGATCGAGCACCAGCTGCCGCACCGCCTCCACGTGCCCGGGCGCGGTGGCGACGATCTTGGCGTAGCCGTCGTCGGTCAGCGTGGCCACGGTGTAGCGGCCGTCGTCCGGGTCGGTGGCCCGCCGTACCCAGCCCTGCTTCTCCAGCCGCTTCACCACGTGCGAGAGCCGCGACAGCGATCCGTTGGCCAGCGTCGCCAGCAGGCTCATCCGCAGGCTGCGGCCCTCGGTCTCGGAAAGGGCCGCCAGCACCGTGTATTCGAAGTGGGTGAGCCCGGCGTCCCGCTGCAACTGGGCGTCCAGCGCGGCGGGAAGCGCGAAGACGATGCCGGCCATCGCTCTCCAGGCGTCCTGCTCCTCGTCGTCCAGCCAGCGCGGTTCGTTCATGGGGCCAGCCTAGGACAGGCCCATCGCTTGACGCTTCAACTCTCGACGCTTAACTTCACTTGAAGCATCAAGTCAATCGTGAGTGGGAGAAGCATCATGGACGTCGTCCTGTGGGTTGTCGCGGCACTGCTGGCCGCGGCCTTCGCGGCGGCCGGCGCGATGAAGCTGGCCCAGCCCCGGGCCAAGCTGATCGAGTCCGGCATGGGCTGGGCCGGGGACTTCGGCGACGGTCAGGTGAAGCTGATCGGCCTGGTCGAGGTGCTCGGTGCGATCGGGCTGATCCTGCCCGCGGCCCTGGGG
This sequence comes from Kineosporia corallincola, assembly GCF_018499875.1. Classification (GTDB taxonomy): domain Bacteria; phylum Actinomycetota; class Actinomycetes; order Actinomycetales; family Kineosporiaceae; genus Kineosporia; species Kineosporia corallincola. Next base: position 42,338 of record NZ_JAHBAY010000013.1, read on the forward strand.
ATCGTGCCGGTGCTCACCCCGCTGGCCGCGGCCGGGTTGTTCGTCACCATGGTGGTGGCGGTCGTGGTGCACCTGCGCCGCGGTGAGGGTGGCGGCGCCGTGCCCGCCCTGGTGCTCGGCCTGCTCTCGCTGTTCGTGGCGATCATGCGTTTCGGGCCGAACAGCTTCTGACGATCGGCGGGCGACCGGGCCGGTTTAGGGTGGCGTGGTGGCAGATCGGGCGCGGTTCACGCGGGAACAGCTGGAGTCCTACCGCGACACCACGGTGCCCGACCTGCTCGGCCCCCGGCTGCGTCTGCTGTTCGTCGGCATCAACCCGGGTCTGTGGACCGCCGCGGTGCAGGCGCACTTCGCCCGGCGTGGCAACCGGTTCTACCCGGCGCTGCACCGTTCCGGGCTGACCGACCGGCTGATCGACGCCTCGTCCGGCTACACCGACGACGACCGCCGGCACCTGCTCGACCGGGGCATCGGCATCACCAACCTGGCCCACCGCGCCACGGCACGGGCCGACGAGCTGGATCCCGCCGAACTGGTGCGCGGCGCGGGGCAACTGGATCAGCTGGTGGCCCGGCGCGGTCCGCGGGTGGTCGCCTTCCTCGGGATCACCGCATACCGCACGGCTTTCCGGTTGCCCAGGGCGAGAACCGGCCCGCAGGAACAGAACCTGCACGACGCGCAGGTGTGGGTGCTGCCGAACCCCAGTGGCCTCAACGCCGGCACGCAGCTGCCCGAGCTGGCCGAGCAGTTCCGCCGCGCGGGAATCGCCGCCGGGATATTCCAGAACTGAAATTGAGGACGACGCTGAGCTTTTCAGGAGCTCAGCGTCGTCCTCAATTTTAAGGGTGATCAGCGCTTGGCGGTGCGGTTCTCCGAACTGATCAGCCAGGCCTGCTTCTCCAGGTCGTGGATGATCGCGTGGAGCAGATCGGCCGAGGTCGGGTCCTCGTTGTCCACGTCGTCGTGTACGGCGCGGATGGTGCCGACGGTCTCGCGAATCAGCAGGGTGATCCGGTCGACGGCGTCGGAGGTGTCCACCTCACCGGTGCCGAAGTCGGTCAGGGAGGTCTGCGCGCACACGGTTTTCGGGCCGGCGTCGGGCGTGACGTCGAGGGCCCGCATGCGCTCGGCGATCGTGTCGCTGTGCTCGCGGGCGGCGTCGACCAGCTCGTCGAGCTGGAGGTGCAGGTCGCGGAAGTTCTTGCCGACGATGTTCCAGTGTGCCTGCTTGCCGTACAGGTGCAGGGCCACCAGGTCGACCAGGACCCGCTGGAGGTTGTCGGCCAGGAAGTGCGAAGCGTGGAAACCGGTGGTTTTGTTCAGTGTTTCGGTCATGATGTTCTACCCCTTCTTCTCAGCCCTGTGGGCGAGCCGCGCAGGTGTTGCAGATTCCCCACCAGACCACCTCGGCCTCGTCCACCCGGGCAAAGCCGTTGCTGGACGCCGGTGTCAGACAGGGGGCCTCGCCGGTGTGGCAGTCCACGTCGGCGACCACGCCGCACGACCGGCAGACCAGGTGGTGATGGTTGTCGCCGACCCGGGTCTCGTAACGGGTGGCCGACCCGGCCGGTTCGATGCGCCGCACCAGGCCGGAGTTCGCCAGATCATCGAGTGCGTTGTAGATGGTCTGGTTGGAGAGCTGCCCGTCCACCGCCTGGGACAGGTCGGTGACCGTGGAGTGCGGCCGGGTGATCAGCGCTTCCAGAACGGCCCGCCGGGGCGCCGTGCTGCGGAGGCCTGCTCCGCGCAGGAGCACTGTCGGATCCGTCATGGCCACCACTATGCGCCCTTCTTTTGAGTCTGTCAAAAGAAGGGCGCACCGTCGGCCGGTCAGGCCGGGGGATGGGCGTCCAGCCAGGTCAGCACCGTCTTGGTGAACTCCTCCGGAAGCACATCGTGCACGCTGTGCCCCCCGCCGAGCGTGATCAGCTCGGCGTGCGGGATGCGGCGCGTGGCCTCTTCCAGCCAGGCCTGGGGCACGTGACTGGTCTCGCCGCCACCGACGACCAGCGTCGGCATGGTGATGGTGTGCAGCCGGTCGAGCAGGTCCAGGGCCCCGGCGTCGATCTGCGGGCGCATCTGCACCACCATCTCCCAGTCCAGGGGTATCTCGCGATCCGGCCGGTCGGGCAGGGGACGGGGCGGGAACGGCGGGCCCGGGGCCACGTCCTCCACGATCAGCCGGTTCACCAGGTCGGGCCGGTCGACGGCGAGCATGAACGCGGTGATCCCGCCCAGGGAGTGCCCGAGCACGGTGCCCGGTGCGGGGGCAAGCGAGTCCAGCAGCTCCACGACGTCCGAAAAGAAGCTCTGGTAGGAGTATTCGCCCGGCCAGTCGCTCGGCGTGTGGCCGCGCAGGGTCACGTTCAGCACGCGGTGGCCGGCCTCGAACGCCGGTAGCAGCGGGTGCCAGCTCACCCCGCCCTCACCCAGGCCGTGCAGTAGTACCAGGGTCGGGCCGGAGCCGGTGTCGGTGTACTCGATACCGACGCCGGCCGAGGTGGTGAACCTCATCAGCCGAACACCTCCTCCACCCACTCGGGGTGATCGATGAACGGGTTGCGGTTGTGCTGGAACTGCTCGTAGATGGCGTCGTTCCGGTTCTGCTCGAAGCTGTCCACCGGATCTTCGTCGTTCCACTCCAGCAGGGTCGACAGCTTGCCGAAACGCGGTGCCGAGCCGCCGGTGGTGGCGTTGTCGAGGGTCAGGTCGGCGAAACCGTCGTCGCCGTCGTACCGCACGGCCATGTAGAAGATCATCCGGGCCACGTCGCCCTTCACCGCGTCCCGGGGTTCCCAGGAGTCGGAGTCGGCGTAATTGCCCGGGGCCTCGTCGTTCTCGGTTCCGCCGTCGTCGAAGTCCAGGTTCCCCCGGTCGGAGTTGACCGTGACGTCCTCGGGCCGCAGGTGGTGCAGATCGGTGCCCGGCCCGGTGGCGGTGCCGAAGTCGCCGTGCGACTTGGCCCAGACGTGCTCGCGGTTCCAGTCGTCCGCGTCACCGCCGTTCAGGCTCTTCGACCTGCTGGTGCCGCTGTAGAGCAGGATCACGTTGCCGGAGTTCTTCGGGTCCTGATCGGTGACCTTGAGGGCGTCCCACACCTGGTCGTACGAGAGCTTGGTGACGTTCGTGGAGATGATCTGGTGCAGGGCCTCGTGCAGGTCGTTGCCGGTCTTGCCCTCGGCCGCGGCGTAGTAGTCACCACTGGCCGGCGGGCTGGTCGTCGTGGTGGTGGTCGGGGTGGCCGTGGGCGTGGAGGTTCCGGCCGTGCTGATCGCCGACGGTGACTTCAGCCCGGCGTGGCTGAAATAGGCTGTGAGAGTGCCGGTCACGTCGAGCCGGGTGCCGATCAGGCCCGGGTTGCTCTGCAACCCGTAGGTGGACCGGTAGCTGCTGGTGATCTGCACGTAGAGCATGTCGTCGGTGTCGGTCTCGCCGGCCGAGTCGGCCAGGGCGATGGCGGTGTCACCGGTGAAGCCGCTGCGCAGCACGGTGTCGGTGGCGGTCGGCTGGCCCACCACGTAGCCGCGCACGAGCGAGCTGGTGCCGCTCTGGCCGGCGATCGCCTGGGCCACGGTGAGCGGGGTGGAGTCGGCGACCTGCTCGATCGAGGCGAGGGTCGGAGGGCCGGCCGAGGCCGGGTCGGCCGAGCAGCCGGAGAGCGCCGGGCCGATCAGGGCCAGGGGAAGGGCGAGCCAGGCCATGCGGCGCGAAGCGGTAATCATCAGGGGCTCCGATCGTCGTGGTCGTCCGAGCGTGGCGCACAAACAGGTTCGCGGTCATGCGGTTTCGCCCGGAGGAGAAACCGCATGACCGCGAGGTGGAGCAGATCAGTCCAGGGCCGTCACGCGGTCGGCGGCCGGGCCGGTCACCGGGGAGTTGGCCTCCAGGTAGGTGTTGAACGCGTCCAGGTCGACGCCACCACCGGCGCGGTCGGTGCCCTCGGTGAGAACGGTGAAACCGTCACCACCGTCGGCCAGGAACGAGTTGACCGTGATCCGGTACGAGGCGTCCGGGTCGATGGTCTCACCGTTCAGCTCGATCGTGGAGGGGTCGACCTTGTCGCCCACCGCACCGGACTTCGACCAGGAGTAGGTGAAGCCCTTCGAGACGCCCAGGTGCAGGAACTTGACGCTGCCGTCGGTCTGTGTCGTCCACTGCTGCTCGAGCATGGTCTCGATCTGCGCGCCGGTCACCGTCATCGAGGTGAGCAGGTTGCCGAACGGCTGCACGGTGAACGACTCGCCGTAGGTCACCTTGCCGTCGCCCTCACCGGCGGACGAGCCCGCGTAGGTGAGGTCCGCCCGCACACCGCCGGGGTTCATGAACGCCATCTGCGCCCCGCCGTCGGCCTCGGCCGTGGTGGCGGACAGCTGCGCGTCGGCGATCAGGTCGCCCAGGCTGGACTCGGTGTCGCGGCTGACGCTGCGCTTGACGTCACCGGTGATCTCGCCGACGACCGTGTTCGCGATCGGGCCGACCAGCTCGTTCCACTTGGCGATGGTCTTGGTCTGGTCCGAGGCCTTCTTCTGGGTGCGGTCCACCAGGTGGTTGGCCGACTTCACCGAGGAGCGGATGACGTCGCCGGTCTTCTTGCTCAGCTTCAGATTGGTCTCGGTCACCGTGCGGCCGTAGGACAGGTCGCTGGTGACGTAGCGGGCGTTGCCCTTCGGGTCCGGGATGTTGCAGTTGTAGGACTCGTGGGTGTGACCGGTGACCACCAGGTCGATGCTGGAGCTGAGGTTCTCGGCGATGTTCACGATCGGGCCGGAGATGCCCGCCGCGCTGCCGCTGTTGCAGTCGAAGTCGTAGGTGGCGTTCTCGTCCACCGGGATGCCGCCCTCGTGCAGCAGCACGACGATCGCCTCGACGCCCTTCTTGCGCAGGTCCTTCGCGGCCAGGTTGGCGCTCTCGACCTCGTCGTTGAACTGGACGTCCTTGATGCCGGCCTGGGCGACCAGCTCCGGGGTGCCCTCCAGCGTCATGCCGATGAAGCCGACCTTGACGCCGTCCACCTTCTTGATCGAGGTGGGCGGAAGGATCGTGCGGCCGGTCGAGGCATTGAACCAGTCGCCGTACTTCTTGGCCTTCTTCGGCTTGGTGACCTTGACGCCGTCCTTGTACTCCACGTTCGCCGCGAGGTACTGGAAGTCGGCGCCGGAGTAGCCGTCCTTGTCGAAGCAGCCCTCGGTCGGGTGGCAGCCGCCGTACTGGATGCGCAGGAGCTCGGACACCCCCTCGTCGAACTCGTGGTTGCCGACGCTGGAGACGTCGACGTCCATGTTGTTCAGGGTCTCGATGCTGGGCTCGTCCTTGAAGATGCCGGACAGGAACGGCGATCCGCCGATCAGGTCGCCGGCCGTGACGGTCAGGCTGTGCTTCTGGTTCTTGCGGAGGGTCCGCAGCTCGGTGGTCAGGTACTCGGAGCCGCCGGCCGCCACCTCACCCTCGTCGGTGGTCACGGTGCCGTCGCTGCCCGAGGGCGTCTCGAGGTGACCGTGGTAGTCGTTGAAGCTCAGGATCTGAAGGTCGACCGTGTCGCTCTTCTTCTTCACCGCGGCCGTGTCACTGGCCTCGGCGGGAGATGACGGTAGTGCGAAAAGTGCTGCGACGGTGCTCGCGGCGATGACCGCGGTGAGCCCGCCTCTGCGCATCGTGAGGGGCTTCATGGGCGCAAGCTATCCACTTGCTGTGCGCGGATCCAGGAATAAAAGGGCAAAGGTCGTCGACCGGGAAAGAGTTGATCTGCCGTTCACGCAGGTTGCACAGCTAATCCCTATCCGCTCGGTCTTGACGCGGGGTGGTGAGCCGGGTCCGGGCCTCTTCCAGGTAGTCGGCGAGTTCCCGTTGTGCACCGGCGATGTCGCCGTCTTCCAGCAGCGACAGCAGGGTGGCGTTGCGCCGGATGTAGGGCTCGTGCAGACCCTGCGGGTCGTCGAGCACCAGGAAGGCCAGGCGCAGTTCGGCGAACAGCCCGCGCAGGTAGTCGGTCAGCCGGTGACTGCCGGCCAGCGCCACGATGCCCTGGTGGAAGTGGATGTTCGCGGTGCCGACGGCCTGCCAGTCCGCGCGCTGCGCCGCCGCCTCGGCCTCGGCCAGGGCAGCCCGTAGCTCGGACAGGTCGAACTCCTCGCCCAGCGAGCCCAGCGCCGCGTTCTCCAGCAGCACCCGCACCCGGTAGAGCTCGGCGATGTCGGCGGGCGTCAGGCTGCGCACGAACACGCCGCGATTGCGCCGGTGCTCCAGCAGCCGCTCGTGGGTCAGCAGGCGGAAGGCCTCGCGCAGGGTGTTGCGGGAGACCTCCAGCGCCTCGCCGAGCGCCTCCTCGGACAGCCGGGTGCCGGGATCGAAATAGCCCTCGGTGATGCGGGTGCGCAGGGAGTCGACGACCCACTCCACCGTGCTGGCCCGGGAGATCTGGCGCCGGTCGTCGGCGAAGTCTTCGACCATGCTCGCGCGCATGGCCACAGGCTACCCAGGGGATAAGGGGATTGCTCAACGATTGTTTCGCCGCGATGAAGAGCGACGAACGGTTCCACGAGTCAATTGAAGGATTGTTGAACAAAGGCTAGCTTCGAAAGGGTCAGCACCTCTCCAGATCGGGGGAACCTGTGATGTCCGCTGCCACCACCTCGCAAGAAGCCCGTGCCGCCGGAGTGTCCCGCAACCGGCTGATCGCCTACGCCGGGGCGATCCTGCTCATGGCGATGTCGGCCGTGGGACCCGGATTCATCACTCAGACAGCCAAGTTCACCGGCACCTACGCCGCGTCGTTCGGCGCCGCCATCCTGGCCAGCATCCTCATCGACCTGGCCATCCAGCTCAACGTGTGGCGCGTGGTGGGCCTGTCCGGCCGGCCCGCGCAGGACATCGCGAACCAGGTGCTGCCCGGGTCGGGCCACGTGCTCACCTTCCTGATCGTGCTCGGCGGCCTGATCTTCGGCATCGGCAACATCGCCGGGGCCGGGCTCGGGCTGCACGACCTGCTCGGCATCGACACCCGGCTGGGTGCCGTGATATCCGCTGTCATCGCCATTTTCGTGTTCAGCTACCAGGCGATGGACGGCGCCGTGGACCGTGCCGTGATCGTGCTCGGCGTGGTCAAGATCGGCCTGATCACCTTCATCGCGATCAAGGCCGCACCCCCGGTGGGCGAGGCGCTGGCCCGCACCGTGGACCCGCAGGGCCTCGACTTCCTGCCGGTGCTGACCCTGGTCGGCGGCACCGTCGGCGGCTACATCACCTACGCCGGGGCGCACCGCCTGCTGGAGACCGGAACCGTCGGCCGCGAGCACCTGGCCACGATCAGCCGCGGCGCCACCACCGGCATCCTGGTCACCGGGGCGGTGCGAATCCTGTTGTTCCTCGGCATTCTCGGGGTGGTCGCCGGTGGCTTCGCGCTCGCGGACGACGACCCGGCCGGTTCCGCCTTCCGGCAGGTGGCCGGGGAATCGGGCGTGCGGCTGTTCGGTCTGGCCCTCTGGACGGCCGGCATGACCAGCACGATCGGGGCGTCGTTCACCTCGGCCACGTTCCTGAAGACGCTGGTGCCCGTGGTGGCCCGCCGGTTCAGCCTGACCATCTCGCTGCTGATCACCGTGGCCACGATCGCCTATCTGGTGATCGGCCAGACCCCCACCTCGCTGCTGATCTTCGCCGGGGCGTTCAACGGCCTGGTGCTGCCGGTCGGGCTCGGGCTGCTGCTGTGGGCCGGCTGGCGCCGCCCGGATCTGCTGCCCGGCTACCGTTATCCGCGTGTGCTGCTCCTGATCGGTTTCGCCGCCTGGGCCTTCACCGTCTACGCCGGGTGGAAGTCCCTGGCCGAACTGCCGAAGATCTTCACATGAGCACGTCGCTGTACGCCTGGCCGGCCGGCGAGACCGGTTACCTGATCGACGTTCCGGAGACCGACCCGGCCCGGGTGGCGCAGGGCCTGCGGATCGTCGCCGGGCGCCGCCGGATCGAACTGGTGGACGTCGTCCCCGGGCTCTCCACCGTGCTGGTCACCCTGGCGCGGCCGATGCCGCCCGGCGCGTTCCGGGCCCTGCTCGCCGAGGTCGAGTCGGAGCCGGTGGAGGACGCGGCCGACACCGGCACGATCACCGTCGGCGTGCGCTACGACGGACCCGACCTGGACGAGGTGGCGGCGCTGACAGGGCTGGGCGTGCAGCAGATCGTCGAGATCCACACCAGCACCGGGTTCCGGGCCGCGTTCAGCGGTTTCGCGCCTGGCTTCGTCTACCTCACCGGGGTGCCCGCGGTGCTGCGGGTGCCCCGGCGGGCCGAGCCGAGGGCCGTGGTGCCCGGTGGGTCGGTGGCGCTGGCCGACCGGTTCACGGCCGTCTACCCGCGGCCCAGTCCCGGGGGCTGGCGGTTGATCGGCAGCACCGACATGCAACTGTGGGACGACGCGGCGGATCCGCCCGCGGCCGTGCGCCCCGGCATGACCGTGCGATTCCGGCAGGTCGCCTGATGCTGCACGTGATCCACCCCGGTCTGTTCACCACGGTGCAGGACGAGGGCCGCCCGGGTCATGCCTACCTCGGCGTGCCGCCCTCCGGCGCCCTCGACCGCGGCTCGTTCCACCTGGCCAACCGGCTCGTCGGGAATCCCTCCGGCGCAGCTGTTCTGGAAACCACCGTGCGCGGGCCGGAGCTGCGTTCCGAGGCGTCGTCGGTGCTGACGCTCGCGGTGACCGGGGCGCCCGCGCCGGTGCTGGTCGACGGCCGCCCGGCGCCCTTCGACGCCGCCTTCCGGGTGCTGCCCGGGCAGACCGTGCAGGTCGGCGCGGTGACCGCCGGGCTGCGGTCGTACCTCGCGGTGTCGGGTGGTCTGGACCTGCCGCCGGTGCTGGGCAGCCGCTCGGGCGACGTGCTGAGCGGTCTCGGCCCGGCACCGCTGGAGGCCGGGGCCACGCTGCCCGTCGGCCCGGCCGGCCTGGTGCCGGTTGTCGACTACGTTTGTCCGCCGGGGGTTTTCGCCGAACCGGTGCTCGACGTCGTGCCCGGGCCGCGGGCCGGCTGGTTCACCGACGCGGCGCTCGGCGTGCTGGCCCGCACGGCCTGGCGGGTCTCGCCGACCAGCAACCGTGTGGGCCTTCGGCTGGAGGGCGCCATGCTGGAGCGTCTCAAGAAGGGGGAGCTGCCGTCGGAGGGCACGGCGACCGGCAGCATCCAGGTGCCGGGCAACGGCCTGCCCGTGCTCTTCCTGAGGGACCATCCGGTCACCGGGGGCTATCCGGTGATCGGGGTGGTCACCCGGGCCGCGCTCGACCTGGCCGCGCAGGCGGCGCCGGGCACCACGTTGCGGTTCCGGGTCAGGGGCCGGTGAGCATGGCACTGATCGCCGTCCTGGCCCGGTGCAGTTCGTCGGCACGGGCATCGATCTTGTCCAGCTCGCAACGCAGCACCCGGGTGAGGGAGTCGCACGACTCCACCGCCAGATCGGTGTTCTGCACGCAGGGCAGCACCTCCCGGATCACCGCGAGCGACAGGCCGGCGGCGAGCAGGGCGCGGATCCGGGTGACGGTCTGCACCGCCTGCTCCGGGAACTCGCGGTAACCGTTGCCCAGGCGCTGCGGGCTGAGCAGGCCGGACGCCTCGTAGTGCCGCAGCGACCGCACGCTGGCGCCCGTGCGGTCCGACAGTTCCCCGATGCGCATGCCCGCTCCCGGTGCTTGACCCTGACGCAGGTGTCAGTGTTTACGGTAACGGCCGGTCCAGCGGAATTCCTTCCTCAGGGAGCGGCATCATGAGACTCGGCATCTTCACCCCGGTCACCGACGAGCAGACACCTCCGGCCGAGCTGGCCCGGCAGATCGAGGACCGGGGCTTCGAGTCGCTGTTCGTGCCCGAGCACTCGCACATCCCGACCCGGTTCGCCACCCCCACGCCGGACGGAAACCCGATCTCCCGCGACTATTATCGCAACCTCGACCCGTTCGTCACGCTGACCGCGGCGGCTGTGGCCACCACCCGGCTGCGGCTCGGCACGTCGGTGCTGCTGGTGCCCCAGCGCGACCCGATCCACCTGGCCAAGGAGGTGGCCAGTCTGGACCTGGTGTCGGGCGGGCGGGCCGAGCTCGGGGCGGGGGCGGGCTGGTTGCGGGAGGAGATGCGCAACCACGGCACCGACCCGGCCACGCGGTTCGCCCTGCTGACCGAGCGACTGGCGGCGGTGAAGACGATCTGGGCCGGTCCGGGCGCTGAGTTCCACGGCGAACTGGTGGATTTCGACCCGATCGAGATGTGGCCCAAGCCGGTGCAGACGCCGCATCCGCCGGTCTGGCTCGGCGGCTGGGGGCCGACCACGCTGGGCCGGGTGGTGAGCTCGGGCAGCGGCTGGCTGGCGCCGCCCGGTCTGTCGATGGACGAATTAGCCCGTGGCATCAAAGAACTCGCCGAGCTGGCCGATGCTCGCGCCGTCCCCACGCCCTTGGTGGTCGCCACCCTGTACGCCCCCACGCCGCATGATCTGGATGCGGCGCGGGAGCTCGGGGTGCACCGGGTGCTGCTCGGGCTGACCGGTGCGATCAGCCCGGGCAACACCCGGCGCGGTCTGGACGCCTACGCGGGGCTGTTGCCCTGAGGCGCCGGCTTTTCCGGCCAGATGCTGGAGAGATCCAGGTCGGCCAGCCAGGTCTGGGCACTGTCGACGAGCCCGAACTCGTGAATCTCCTGGGTGGCCGGGTCGAGCACCCAGGAGATCGGGGTGTCCCACTCCCGGTAGAAGTCCCGCTTGGCGCCGAGATCCGTCGTGCGGCTCGACGGGGACATGACTTCGACTGCGAGACAGACGTCTTCGGGCACCAGGTAGGCGAGTTGTTCCTCCCGGGCGCGTTTCTTTTCCCAAATTCTAGACGCGCTCGGTCTTCAGTCGCTCCTTCAAGTGTGCCGGAGCCACCGTCCGGGCCAGGTGCCAGCCGACCACCGCGACGATCGTGCCCAGGGCGATGCCGGAGAGCGAGAAGTCGTCGGTGATCTTCACGCTGGTGTCGCCGATCGCGATGATCAGCCCGGCGGCCAGTGGCACCAGGTTGATCGGGTTGCCGAAGTCGACCCTGTTCTCGATCCAGATCTTCGCGCCGAGCAGGCCGACCATGCCGTAGAGCACCACGGTGATACCGCCCAGCACCCCGCCCGGGGTGGCGGCGACCAGGGCGCCGAACTTGGGGCACAGGCCGAACAGGATGGCCACGACCGCCGCCACGTAGTACGCGGCGGTGGAGTAGACCCGGGTCGCCGCCATCACGCCGATGTTCTCCGCGTAGGTGGTGGTGGGCGAACCGCCGACGGCGCTGGCCAGCACCGTGCCCACGCCGTCGCCCGCGATCGCCCGGCCGAGCACCGGGTCCAGGTCGCTGCCGGTCATCTCGCCGACCGCCTTGACGTGCCCGGCGTTCTCCGCCACCAGCGCGATCACCGACGGCAGCACGAGCAGGATGAACGCGGCGGAGAAGGTGGGGGCGTGGAATCCGGCGATCTCCAGGCCGTCCGGGCCGATCACGGTCTTGTCGGGGAAGCCGAACCAGGCTGCGCTGTCGACACTGTCCCAGACCACCCGCCAGTGCGTGTCCACCTCACCGGTGCCCGCGTTGAAGGCGGTGATCTGGCCGAAGACCCGGTCGAACAGCCAGGAGATCACGAAGCCGAACACCAGACCGAGGAAGATCGCGACCCGGCCGACGAACCCGCCGGCGGCCACGCTGAGCACCACCACGAACAGCATCACCAGCAGGGCCACCCACTGGTCCTGCGGCCAGTAGGTGTCCGCGACCACCGGGGCCAGGTTGAAGCCGATCAGCATCACCACGGCGCCGGTCACGGCGGGCGGCAGCGCCTCGTTCACCAGGTGGCTGCCGGCGAAGTGGATGACGACGCCGACCACGACCAGCATCAGCCCGGCCACCAGGATCGCGCCGGTGACGTCGGAGGAGTCACCGCCCTGCGCCCGGATCGCCGCCACCCCGCCCACGAACGAGGCACTGGTGCCCAGGTACGAGGGCACCCTGTTCTGCACGATCAGCAGGAACACGATCGTGGCGATCCCGCTCATCATGATCGCCAGCTGCGGGTTGAGGCCCATCAGCACCGGGAACACGAACGTGGCGCCGAACATCGCCACCACGTGCTGGGCCCCGAGCCCGATCGTGCGGTCCCAGCTCAGCCGCTCGTCCGGGGCCACCACCTCGCCCGGTGCGAGCGTCTTGCCGTCTCCGTGCAGCTTCCATCCGATGGCCATCCGGTCACCCTCCTCGTCGCCTGCGCGAAGCGTAGAAGTACCGTTCACGGCTCGTCACCAAAGAGTGGCGGCTTTTTACGCGGAACTCACAAACCGGTTCACGGACGGCGTGGCCGCGCAGGTCCGGCCCGGTCCGCCACGGGCTCGCGAGGCCGTTCCCACCAGAGCGGTGGTGACGGCCTGGTGGCCCTCCGTGGCACGCCGTGGTGCCTGCGGGCGTGTCCGCGAGTCGCCCGGGACGGATGCCCGATCTGTCTCCCACGTCCGGTAGTTTCAGGGGGTTCCTCAGACGTGCTGTTGTCCACGTGGTCGCCTCGTGGACGTTCGGAGGTAAGAAATGACGGCCGCGAGCCTGACCCTGTTCCCTCTGCTCGCCGGTCCGGCGAGACCGGCACGGGTGAGCGCGATCGTCTCGGGGGCCGTCTACCTGGAGGTCGATCCGGCCACCGACGACGACGGGCGGCACCACCCCGGCGCCGTGGTCGCGTTGCTCGACCCGGCCGCCGTCCAGCTCCCGATCGGCCTCACCCTGCCGCCCGGCGTCGCCGACCTGGTGCCGGTGTCGGTCGACGGCGCCCCGGTCTCGCCCGGCCCGATCGTGTTCGGCCACGGTGCGGTCTCGATGGCCGGCACCCGGCTGCCGGTGCTGCGCTGGTGGAACCCCACCGTGCCCAAGCAGGTGCTGCCGCCCCCCGCGCCCGAGATGCTGCCCACCGCCCTGCTCGACGGCCTGCTCGACGAGGCCGCGCAGCCGCTGGCCGAGGGTCTCGACCTGCTGCGCTCCGGCGACACCGAGGCGGCCTTCGAGGCGCTGCTCGGTACCGGTCCCGGCCTCACCCCGGCCGGTGACGACGCCCTGGTCGGTGCGCTGGCCGCGCTCGCCGCCTGGGCCCCCCGCTCCACCGCGCACCGCCTGCTGGCCGACGGCGTGGCCGCGGCCGACGGGCGCACCACGGCGATCTCGGCCGCGCTGCTGCGCTCCGCCGTCACCGGTGCCGTGGTGCCGCAGCTGACCCGCTTCGTCGGCGCGCTGAGCACCGGCGACCCGGCGGCGATCCGTCCCGCCCTCGACGAGGTGCTGCCGGTCGGCGCCAGCTCCGGCGCCGCGATGGCGGCCGGTGCGGTGGCCCAGCTGACCAACCTGATGCAGGGTCCCTCGCGCCGGCGCCGGGTGGCCATCGACGCCACCGGCCCGATCGGGGCCTCCGCCGTTCTGTAGAGCCCCCGGCGGCGACGACCCGCCCCGTTGCACTCCGGCGAACCGCCGGGGGCGACGGGGCGGTGTCGCGTCCGGTGTCGCGTCCGGTGCCGCGTCGGGTGTCACGTCCGGAGGCCGTTCGGGCCGTTCCGGGCGGATGGGGTCACGGTGCGGTGCGGACCGGGCGGCCCGGTGCTGTCGCCCTTCGGGAACTGCCTGTCGCAGAGGAGCTTTCGCACCGAAATGTCGTCACACTGGGTGGTGGATCAAGGCCACGGGGTGACGGAGCGCCCGGATCCTGCGCCGTTCGGGTGAGCCGGCGGGTTCGACGTTAAAAGCCCTGGGGCGGCGTCGATAGGCATCCCGGTGGGGTTCAAGAGGGACCCCGAAGCTCTCTCACGGAGGAGACGCATGCGCACCCCCAAGATCACGGCCAAGCGGGCCCTGGGCCTGACCCTCGCCGGCGCCCTCGCCATCGCGGGCACCGTCGCCGTCGCCAACATCTCGCAGGCCGCCACGTCGATCACGATCTCTCCGACCACCGGCCCCGCCAGCGCCACCCAGGTCATCAAGATCAAGGGCTCGGGCTTCGCGGACAGCACGGGGGCCGCGATCGCCAAGTCGGTGTCGTTCAGCAGCACCGCCTGCTCGGGCACCACCGTCCCGGCCACGGTCGCCACACCGTTCAGCGTCACCTCCGCGACCTCGGCCACCGTCACCGCCCCCAACACCCTGACCGCCGGTACCTACTACCTGTGCGTCTGGGACAAGGCGGCCAGCGGTACCAGCGCCACCATCCTCGGCTCGGCGAAGTACGTGACCGCCGCGGCCCCGACCGCCACCACCATCGTCGGCGCGGCCAGCAACATCGCCAGCGCGTCGACCCTGGGCAACACCACGGTTGTGGTCAACGGCACGAACTTCGTCAAGACCGGTCTGTCCGCCTCGATCGGTGGCACCGCGGCCAAGGCCACCTATGTCAGCGCCACCAAGGTCTCGGTCGTGCTGCCCGCCCACGCGGCGGCCACCGGTCTGGCCGTCAAGGTCACCACCCCGTACGGCTCGGCCAGCACCACCGACACCGTCAGCTACGTGCCGGTCGTCTCGGTCTCGCCGACCAGTGGTGACGGCACCGCGGGCAACGTCCTCACGGTGACCGGAACCGGGTTCAACGCCAAGAGCTTCGCCGACGCGGCCGCCACCGGTAAGGCCGTCGTCGTTCTCTCGCCCGGTGGCTCGGCGATCACCACCACGATCCCGGCCTCCCCGAAGTACTGCACCTCCGTCCAGGTGGTCAGCGACACCGAGCTGGACTGCCAGCTCCCCGCGCTGACCTCCGCTCTCGGCGCCTACTCGGTGCAGGTGGTCGACGCGACCGGCGCCACCACCGCCACCGGCGCCACCACCGTCTCCAAGAGCGCGACCTACACCGCGGCCGCCTTCTGATCGGCCCCGTAGGTAGCACCGCCTGATACAGCCGGAGCCCGGCCCCCACGGATGGGGGCCGGGCTCCGGCCTTCTGACGCGGGTGAGCGATGATGCCGCGATGACGGAGATCAACTTTCTGGCGGTCGTGGAGCGGGAGACCGAGCGGTTCGCGGTGATGCTGGAGACGGCCGACCTCGGCGTCCCGGTCCCGACCTGCCCGGGCTGGAGTCTGCACGACCTGGCCGATCACGTCGGCGGCGTGCACCGGTGGGCCCGGCACGCGATCGTCGAGGGGGTGGAGGGCGACGACCCGCCGGCCGCGCCCGGCGATCGGGCCGGACTGGTGGACTGGTACCGGGAGTCCGCCGCCGGATTGCTGGCGGCGCTGCGGGAGCTGCCCGCCGATGCCCCGGCCTGGCACTTCGGGACCGGCCCGCAGGTGGCGGGCTGGTGGCGGCGACGGCAGGCGCACGAGATCACCATGCATCTGTGGGACGCACGCAACGCCCTGGGCGGTGGCGAGCCGGTCGACCCGGTGCTCGCGGCCGACGGGGTGGACGAGGCCCGTCACGTGTTCTTCCCGCGGCAGGTGCGGCTGGGGCGGATGCCCGCGCTGGACCGCTCGCTGGCCGTGGTGGTCGCCGAAACCGGCCGGCGGCACGTGTTCTCGGGCGACGGCACCGGGACGAGCGGCGAGGAGCCGGCGGACGCCACCGTCACCGGGCCGGCCGAGGCCCTGCTGCTCGCACTCTGGCACCGGATCCCGGCGGACGACCCTCGGCTGCTGGTCGAGGGGGACCGGTCCGCGGCGATCGAGGTGCTGTCGGCGAAAGTGACGGCCTGACCGGGATCAGGCCGTGGAGGAGACGACCCCGGCGATCGCCCGGATCTGCTCCGGACCCACCCGGCAGCACCCGCCGACGATCTGCGCCCCGGACGTCACCCAGCCGTCGACATCACCCAGCAGCAGACCCTGGGACGGCGGGGCGGGCGTCCAGGCGCGCCGTCCGGCGTCCCAGCCCTCACCGCTGTTCGGGTACACCGCAACGGGTTTGCCGCTCGCCTCGTGTGCCACGGCCACCGTCTCACCGATCCCGACCGGGGAGGTGCAGTTGACGCCCACGGCGATCACCGACGGCACCGACGCGGCCAGCGCGAAGGCCTCGGCCGCGGGCTCGCCGCGCCGGGTTCGCGAGCCCACGGTGGTCAGGCTGATCCAGGCCGGGTGTCCCAGCCGGTCCAGCTCGGCCAGCAGCGCCTCCACCTCGGCCAGCGACGGAACGGTCTCCGCGGCGATCAGGTCCACCCCGGCCTCGGCGAGCAGCTCCAGCCGGGGGCGGTGGAAGGCACGCAGCTCGTCCACGCCGACGTCGCCGTAGTCGCCGGTGTACTCCGACCCGTCGGCCAGCATCGCGCCGTAGGGGCCGACCGACCCGGCGATCAGGGCCGGGCGCCCGGACTCCTCGACCGCGCGCAGGGCCAGCAGCACCGACTGCCGGATCAGGCCGGAGCCGGTGGCCAGGTCGACGCCCGCCCGGGCGAAGCCCTCGGGCGAGGCCTGGTAGCTGGCGGTGGTGACGATGTCGGCGCCGGCGTCGAGGTAGGCCCGGTGCGCCGCGACCACCGCGTCCGGGGCGTCCATCAGCAGCTGGGCCGACCAGAGCCGGCCGGAGATGTCGTGGCCGCGGGATTCGAGTTCGGTGGACAGGCCCCCGTCGAGGACGAGGACCCGGCCGCCGCTGAGAACGTCAGACACGATCAGTCCCGGATCAGGGCCTTCGGCATCGACCCGGTGGATTTCACGTAGTACGCCGCCGCCTTGCGGGTGGCGAACATCCGGGCCACCCCCATGATCGCGCCGGACAGCGCGGCCCAGGCGATCGCCTCCTTCCAGGTGGTCTCCGGGTCTTCGGGCACGGTCGGGGGCTGCCCACCGGTCGCGCCCTTCCAGACGATGTTCAGCGTCTGGTTCGCCGCCTGCGCCGCCGCGATCGCCGCGGCTGCCGACAGAACCTTCCACATCACCGATTTCATGCGCGCTCTCCTCACCGCCACCGACGTCTACACATCAATCTGGATCAATCCTGGCCCACCCGCGGCCGGGCGGCATCGCCAGGGGCCCACCAGTAGCGGGGTGACGACGTCAGAGCAGGCTGAACACCCAGCGGAACACCGGGATCAGCACCGTCGCGCTGGACCCGACCAGGCCGAACAGGAGCAGGAGCGCCAGGAGCCGGGCGAGCGGACTGGGCCCGCTGCCGTTCCGGGTGGTGCTGCGCAGCATCCTGAGGATCATCGCAACAGGGTGACATGCCCGGCGCGCGCTGTCCCGGAGCACGCCGCCCGGCGCCGGGCGGTCACCGGATGCGAGGGATGAGGTCATTGGTCCGCAGCGGATCGTGCCCAGGGGGTGTACCGTCGCAAGTGCGACAGGGGAGCGTCATGAGGGCGCTGAGAGTGCGGGCAACCGCAGACCCTCGAACCTGATCCGGGTCATGCCGGCGAAGGGAGTCGGGCATCTCGGCCGTTTCCGAGGGCGCTCCGGCCGGTGGCTGCGCCCATCGGCGGTGGTTCCCCCGGCGACGGCCCCCCTCCGATGACGGAGGAGCACGCACATGAACACCCCCTGGGCCGGCCCACGCCTGTTCGCCGCGGGTGCCGCGGTCGCCGTGGCACTGGCGGTCTACCTGATCGGCCTACCCGAAGGCACTTCGCTGTTCGGCACCCCGCTGTCCGACCTGACCCTGCCGACGGCCCTGTTCGTGGCCACCGCCGGGGTCGCGGTCACCGCCTCTACCGCGCGGGCCGGGCGCTGGCGGGTGGTCGACATCGTCACGGCCAGCGTGCTCGGTGTGGCCGGGGGCCTGGTGTTCGCGGTCTGGAACGCGGCGTCCACCCCGCTGCGCGACGCGATGGTGCCGCCGGCCTCCGCGATCATCGCCGGGGTCTGGCTGTTCCCGGCCGTGCTCGGTGCACTGGTGGTGCGGCGTCCGGGCGCCGCGGTGTACACCGAACTGGTGGCCGCCGTGCTGTCCGCACTGGTCGGCAACGAGTGGGGCTTCGCCACGGTCTGGTACGGCCTGGTCGAGGGGATGGGCGCGGAGGTGGTGTTCGCGCTGCTGCTCTACCGCCGCTACGGCCTGCCCACGGCGCTGTTCGCCGGGGCCGGTGCCGGTGTCGCGGTGGGTCTGCTCGACAGCCTGATCTACTACCCCGAGACCCTGGGCGCCGGCGGCAAACTCGCCTACGTGCTGATCGCGACGGCCTCCGGCGTGGTGATCGCCGGCCTCGGGTCGTGGCTGCTCACCCGGGCCCTGGCCAGCACCGGAACCCTGGCGCCGCTGGCCTCCGGCCGCAGCGCCGAACGCGTCTGAGAGCATGGCCGATCGTGTCCGACACCCGACTTCCGTTGATCGAGGCGCACAACTGGGGCTGGCGACACTCCACCCGTAAGGCCTGGGCGGTGCGCGGTCTCGACCTGCGGATCGAGCCCGGCGAGCGGGTGCTGCTGCTCGGCGCCAGTGGCGCCGGCAAGTCCACCCTGCTCGCCGGGCTGGCCGGTCTGCTCGACCCGGACGAGACCGGTGGTGACGAGGAGGGCGTGCTGCTGGTCGACGGCGTCCAGGCGCGCCGGGCCCGGCAGCAGGGAGTGCGTGACGGCCAGGCCGCCACCGGCCTGCTGCTCCAGGATCCGCAGGCGCAGACGGTGCTCGCCCGCTGCGGTGACGACGTGGCCTTCGGCCTGGAGAACCACGCCGTGCCCACCCACCTGATCTGGCCGAAGGTGTCGGAAGCCCTGGAGGGAGTGGGCTTTCCGTACCCTCCGGAGCATCCGACCGGCCGGCTGTCGGGTGGCGAGCGGCAGCGGCTGGCGCTGGCCGGCGTGCTCGCCCTGCGGCCCGGTCTGCTGCTGCTCGACGAGCCCACGGCGATGCTCGACCCGGAGGGCGCCGACCTGGTGCGCTCCAGCATCGCCGCCGTGCTGGAGCGCACCGGCGCCGGTTGCGTGCTGGTCGAGCACCGGGTGGAGCCGTGGCTGCCGCTGATCGACCGGGTGGTCGTGCTGGAGCCCGGCGGCGGCGTGCGGGCCGACGGTGTGCCCGGCCGGGTGTTCGCCGAGCAGGGTGAGTCGTTGTTCGCCGCGGGGGTGTGGGTGCCGGGTCTGCGTCCCGCGCCGACGAGCCCGACGGTGGACGACGTGAGCCCCGCGTTGCTCACCGCCTCGCGGCTGGGCGCACGCCGCCCCGGGCAGAAAGAACCGGCGGTGCGTGGCGTCGACCTGGTGGTCGAGGCCGGCCGGGCGCTGGCCGTCACCGGGCCGAACGGGGCCGGGAAGTCCACCCTGGCACTGACTCTCGCCGGTCTGACCGCTCCGGCCGAGGGATCGCTGGTGGCCTCCGAGGCGCTGGCCCGGGGCGCCGGGCCGAGCCCGCACGCCTGGAACGCGGGCCGGCTGGTGAGCCGGATCGGCACGGTGTTCCAGGACCCGCAGCACCAGTTCGTGGCGCCGACCGTGGCCGGTGAGCTCACGGTCGGGCCGGAACGGGTTGCGGCACAGGGACGCCGGTGGGGGCGGAGGCGGGCGGTTTCGTCGTCCACCATTGGTGCCGACGAGATACTGGGACGGTTGCGGCTGGATCACCTGGCGCGGGCCAACCCCTACACACTCTCCGGCGGTGAGCAGCGGCGGCTCTCGGTCGCGACAGTGCTGGCCACCGCACCCGACGTGCTGGTGCTCGACGAGCCGACGTTCGGGCAGGACGCCCGCACCTGGACCGAGCTCACCGGCCTGCTGCTGGAGCTGCTCGGCGAGGGCCGGGCGGTGGTGGCGGCCACCCACGACCACGAGCTGGTCGAGGTGCTGGCCGCGTACGGATCGGTGGTGAAGCTGTGACCATGCTCTTCGACGGGCTCGACATCCGCGAGGCATCGTCCGCCCCGGTGGCCCGGGCCAACCCGGCCGCGAAACTGGCGGTGGCAACGGTGATCTCGGTGGCGTTGATCCTCACTGTCGACCCGGTGACCGCGGGGGTGGCCCTGGCCCTGGAGCTGGCAGCCCTGCCCTGGTGCGGTCTGTCCCCGCGGAACCTGTTGCGCAGCAGCTGGATCATTCTGCTCGGGGCGGTCCCGGCCGGGCTGCTGACGCTGTTCTTCGGGGTGGACAGTGGAACGACGCTGCTGGGAATGGGTTTCGTCAGTGTGACCCAGGGATCGCTCACCTCGGCGGTGGCGATCACCCTGCGCATCCTGGCGATCGGGCTGCCCGGCGTGGTGCTGCTGGCCACCACCGATCCCACCGACCTGGCCGACGCCCTGGCCCAGAACCTGCACCTGCCGCACCGTTTCGTTCTCTCCGCGCTGGCCTCGCTGCGTCTGGTCGGGCTGCTGGCCCAGGAGTGGCAGACCCTGACCATGGCCCGCCGGGCCCGGGGCTTCGACCGCGGGCGCTACCTGCACCAGGTGTTCGCGCTGCTGGTGATCGCGATCCGGCGGGGAACCGTGCTGGCCACCACGATGGAGGCGCGGGGGTTCGGGGTGGACGCCCCGCGCACCTGGGCCCGGCCCAGCCGGTTCAGCCGGTTCGACCTGCTGGTGGTGCTGGGCGGGCTGGGGGTGGCCGTGGCGGCGACGGCGGCCGGTCTGCTGGCCGGCACCTGGAACCTGGTGCTGGCCTAGCCTTCCTAGGCGTAGTGGCAGTACCCGTCCACGTGGTTCTCGATCTCCGGGGCGAAGGTGTCGAGCATCGAGTTGACCAGCCGGGCCGTGCCGTCCGGGTGGGCGCAGGCGCCGCGCCCGGTGACCAGGCCGGTGAGCTCCTGGATGCGTTCCACCAGGGTGGCCGACTCGCGGCGGGACCGGGCGCCGGGCAGGCGCATACAGGCGTTGGCCAAGGCGGGCAGGCCGTTGGTGCACGGCCCGCAGCGTTTGGCCCGCTGCTGCGCCAGGTAGTCGACGATCGAGGCGGTGTAGGTGAGCGGGCAGTCACCCGGCAGCATCGGCAGCAGCACCCCGGCCCCCAGCCGCGCGCCGAACCGGACCAGGTCTTTCGAGCTCAGCGTGCTGCCGGTGACCTGGTGCGGTGCCAGCCAGGTGCCGTGGTAGCCGCCGAGCAGCAGCGGCCGGGCCGGGTCGTAGCCGCAGAACTCCAGCAGCTCGGCCAGCGAGACCCCGTACGGTGCCTCCATCACCAGCCCACCCGGGCCGTCGGCCGAGATCGACAGCAGCCGGGTGCCGGGCTCGGCGGCGGTGCCCCAGCGGGAGTACTCCTCGGCACCCAGGGAGTTCACCGCCGCCAGATGGGCCAGCGTCTCGGCGTTGCACACCATGGTCGGCCGGCCCTTGAACCCGGAGATCGCCTCCGGGGTGCGGGCCGTCACCGGCAGGTTGTCGCGGCCGGACAGCATCTCCAGCACCGCGCGGGACTGCCCGCCGACGAAACCGCCGCTGGTGGTGTGCACCTCGAAGTCGATGGCCTTGCGCCCGCCCGGGCGCTCGTCGATCGCCGCCCGCACCGCCCGCACCACGCCGGGCCGCTCACCCGGGGCGGAGATGTGCACGGTGTGCACGTCGAGGGCCTCGGCCAGCAACTGGGCACCGTCGAGCACCAGGTGCGGCGAGGTGAGCAGCAGACTGCTGTCTTTCGCGCTGGCCGGCTCACCCTCCGAGCAGTTGACCACCAGCTCACGTCTGCGCCCGGACTCGAACGCGGCCTGGAGCTTGCGGGCGAACGGGAACTCCGCCCCGCCGCGCCCGGTCAGGCCGATCTTCCAGCTCAGCTCGAGCAGCTGCTCGGCCGTCATCCGCATCGGCTCGTCCCACAGCCGCCGGTGCGCGCGCAGGCCCGGGCCCTGGTCCTGCCCCACGGCGCGCAGCAGCATCGGGCCGTCGAGCACCGAGACCTCGCCGTGGAAGCCGGACTCCAGCACCGCGTGCGTCATCGGGCCCGCCGTCCCGGTGAACTCTGCCGCCGGTCCATCCGGCGCTCGGTGCCGAGTGTGCCCAGCCGCACCGCCACGGCACCGGCCACCACACCCACACAGGCCACCGTGACGCCCATCGACCAGACCTCGCGGGAGTCGGTGCCGATGCCGAAGCCGTGCACCAGCCCGGCCAGCCAGCCCAGGTAGGAGGTCAGGTGGATGGTGCGCCAGCTGCGGGAACCGAACCGGGTGCGGGACAGCCCGGTGATCACGGTGAGGATGACGAAGTCAGTGGCCAGCGTGCCGAGACCGAGCCACAGCGGCTGGTACTCGCCGACGAACGGCACCACCATGTCGAACCAGCGGATGTTCACGAACTCGTCGATCACCGCCAGTGCGGCGTGCGCGATCAGCAGGGCCACGCACAGCAGCGAGATGTTGCGGTGCAGTCCCTGGGTGACGAACCGGGGCCAGAACACGGACGACGCGCGCACGGTGGACAGCACGCCGAGCGCCACCGAGGCGGTCATCAGCACGAGCAGGATGACGCCCGTGCCCCGGTTCAGGAACCAGAGCAGCCGATCGTCTTGAAAGGCCTCGGTGAGAAAGTCAAGGCTCATGGAACCTGTTCCGGTAGGGGCCATCCGGCCACCCGGCGGACGTTGCCGTCGGCGTCGACCAGCCGGGCGGCCACGTCTTCGTACTCCAGCCAGGCGATGGCGTCGCTGCCACGCACGATCGAGGACGTGCTGATCGCGTTCGCCTCCACGCAGGAGCAGCCGCACGCGGTGACCGTGCGGAAGGTCGCGTCGACCGGGCGGCCGGTGCGGGGATCGAGCAGATGATGCACGTCGCCATCGTTCCACCAGCGGCGGGCCAGTACCGACGAGGTGGCCAGGCCGCCCTCGGCGATCACCACCACCTCGGCACCGGGATCACCGACGTCTTGCGGCAGTTCGGTGATCGACACCCGCCACGGATGGCTGCCCGGCGCGGTGCCGGGCAGCAGCCCGACCGCCACGTCACCGCCCAGGCTGATCACCAGGTCGGTGCCGGCCTCGGCGGGCACGACCTCGGCGATCAGGTCGGCGGCGAACGCCTTTCCGGTCGCTCCCAGGTCGAGTGACACGTCGTCGGGCACCCGTACCGCACCCTGTGGGTCGATCTCGATCTCGCGCCAGGCGCCGGCGCGGGCCGGGCCCACCACGTGTGCCGGGTCGGCGGACACCAGCCCGGGCGCGACCGTGGAGTCGGTGGGCCGGCCCGCGGCCATCGACCGGCGCAGTTCGTCCAGGTCCCGGTCGTAACCCAGCGCGAGCAACTGGCGGCCCAGCGTCGGGTCGACCAGGCCGTCGGTCAGGTCGGCCGCCCACACCGCGGCCGAGACCGCCCGGCACAGCAGCGGAGACACCGGAACCCAGCTGCCCGCGGCCCGGTTGACCCGGGACAGGTCGGAGTCGGTGCGGAACCGGCTGGCCGCCATGTCCACCTCGGCCAGGATGCGCTCACAGGCGGCCCGGGCGGCGTCGAGCCGGGTGGCGTCGGCCACCACCAGTGCGGCGTAGCTGCCCAGGGCGCTCCAGCGGGCGGTGCCGTAGCGGACAGCGGTCGGGGTCATCGGGCCGTTGCCGGGCTGGTCGCCGGGCTGGTTGCCGGGCTGGTTGCCGGGCTGGTCGCCGGGCTGGTCCACGGCCCGCCCAACGGCCCGCCCAACGGCCCGCCCAACGGCCCGCCCAACGGCCCGCCCAACGGCCCGCCCAACGGCTCGGTCCTCGGCTCGGTCATCGGAGTCGGTTCAGGACCCGCTCGAGGGCACGGTGGCCTCGGTGGTGGTTGTGCTGGTGGTGGTCTCGGCGGCCGTGGTGGTCTCGGCCGTGGTGGTCTCTTCGTCGGCGGCCGTGGTGGTGCTCGTGCTGGTGGACGAACTCGGCTTGGGGGTGTTCGACGTCTTCTTGGTCTTGGTGGTGGCCGCCGTGGTGCCCGCGCCCTGCCCGGAGGCGGCCTCGCCGGTGCCGCCGCCGTTGCTCTTGCCGTTGTCGCCGTCGGCCGTGGTCTCAGCGGCCTGCCGCTTTTTCTTCTTCGGCTGGGGCGTGCCGGTCTGCTCAGGGGTGGGCGTGGCCGTCTGGGCGCCGGTCTGCTGCGTGGCGGTGGTGGTGGCGGCCTTCGCCGCGTCCTGCTCACGGGTCTGGGAGGCGGCCAGGGCGGTGGTGCCACCGACGGCGACAAGGGTGATCGCGGTGACCGCACCGGTCAGGGTGCCGACCACACGCAGGCCGCGGTCGCGGTCGTCAGGGCTCACGGAACGCACCCGGACACTGTGCGCCCGGTCAGGTGAAGGGCCAGTCATTCAACCCTCAAATTCATCTCAACCGCCGGCGAATCCCCAGGTGGCACAGCCAAAATGATCACGGCCGGGTGTCAGCCCGGCCGTGATCAGGTGTTGCTCTGCGTAGAACCTCGCCGGCTCAGGAACCGATGCCCGCCAGCTTGCGGATCCGTTGGCCCAGGCCGCCACCGGCCGAGTTGCGGCGCTGGCGCATGCGCTCGCGGGTGCGGGTCTCCGCCGGGCTCAGCACGACCTGCACCTTGGCCCCGCCCAGTCGCGAGCGGCCGAGCTCCAGCCGCCCGCCGGAGGCGATGGCCGCGCGCCGCACGATGTCGAGACCCAGGCCGGACGAGCCGGCGTTGCTGTGCCCCCGGGCCACCACGTCGGCGCCCGGCAGGCCGGGGCCGCCGTCCTGCACGGCGAGCACGATCTCGTGCGCGGCGTTGGTGTTCACCGTGACCTCGAGCGGCACGCCCTCGTCGGTGTGCGCGAACACGTTGTCGATCAGCACGTCGACCACGTCGGTGAGTTCCACCGAGTCGATGCGCGCCCAGGTCGGCCGGCTCGGCAGCCAGGTGCGCAGCGACCGGCCCTGCTCGTCGGCCAGCGCCGACCAGAACGCCACCCGCTCGCCGACCAGCGCCGCCACGTCGCAGCGCGAGGTCACGTTCGCCTTGACCGGGCGCCGGGCGTCCTGAACCACCGCGCTGACCGTGCGTTCCAGGGTGGCCACGTGCTCCTCGATGCGCTGGGCCAGCTCCGGGTCGGTGATGCTCTCGACGTCCAGGCGCAGGGCGGTGACCGGGGTACGCAGCCGGTGCGACAGGTCGGCCACCGACTCCCGCTCCGAGATCAGCAGTTGCTCGATGCGGGCCGAGAGCCGGTTCAGCGCACCGGCCATGGCCGCCACCTCGGGCGGCCCGTGCTCCGGGCTGCGGATGTCCAGCCGGCCGTCGCGGATCGAGTCCGCGGCCGCGGCCAGGTCTTTGATCGGGTCGCTGAGCCTGCGGGCCAGGGTGTCGGCGGCGCCCACCGAGAGCGCGAGCAGCAGGGTGCCGAGCGCGCCGAGGATCCAGCTGGCCCGGCCCACCCCGCGGTGCAGCTCGGCCCCGCTGACCTCGGTGCGCACCACGTAGGCGCCCTCGGTGGTGAGGGCGGGCACGTAGACCACGGCGTGGCCGTCCTCGCGCACCGTGAAGGCCAGGCCGCCGGTGGCCTTCGCGACGTTGTCGTCGGCCGGCACCTGCGCGCCCAGGATGTCCTTGTCCGGCAGGTACACCGAGACCGTGCCGAGCGGGTCGTCCTCGGCGGCGTCGAGTTCCTTCTGCGCGCCGGCGGCACCGGAGTTGGCGGCGATCTGCACCAGGTTCGTCGCGTCGGCCGTGACGGTGGCCAGCGTGCGTTCCTCGGCTAGCGAGCGCAGCAGAAGGGTCAGCGGGATCAGGAAGGCGAGCACCACCGCGGAGGTGGTCGCCGCCACCAGGAGGGTGAGGCGCCAGCGCATGTTCTAGTCGGTTCCCGGGGCCACGAGTCGGATGCCCACGCCGCGGGTGCTGTGCAGGTAGCGGGGTTCCGCCGCGGACTCGCCGAGCTTGCGGCGCAGCCAGGACAGGTGCACGTCGATGGTGCGGTCGCCGCCGCCGTACGGCTGCTGCCACACCTCGGCGAGCAGCTCCCGCTTGCTGACCACCTCGCCGGCCCGCTGGGCCAGGGCGAGCAGCAGGTCGAACTCCTTGCGGGAGAGTTCCAGCGGGTCGCCGTCGAGCGTGGCCACGCGGGTGCGGGCGTCCAGCGCGAGACCGCCCACGGTGAGCGGGCCCTCGGTCTTCTGCGGCCCGCCGCGGCGCAGCACGGCGCGGATCCGGGCGTCCAGGTGGTCTGCGCCGAACGGCTTGGTGACGAAGTCGTCGGCCCCCGCGTCGAGCGCGCGCACCGCGTCGGTGTCTTCGTCGCGCGCCGTCACCACGATCACCGGAACCTCGCTGACGGCACGCAGCATCGTCAGCACCTGGATGCCGTCGACGTCCGGCAGACCGAGGTCGAGCAGGACTACGTCCGGCCGATCGTCGATCACCGATTGCAGGCCGGGGAGACCCCCCGGTTGCCATTGCACTGCGTGACCGCGATCGGTCAGAGCTCTGGAGAGGGCCGCGCGGATCCCCGCGTCGTCCTCAATGATCAGAATGACCGCCACGTGCGCGACGGTACCGGCTGATGAGCGGTTCGGGACATTCTGAATGTCCGGATCTACACCCGCCTGGCTCAACGCTAGGGTGCCGGAGGAGGTGATTTGGGTGAAACGCCGGATCGTGGGAAGCGTACTGATCTGGCTGGTCGCGGTCGTGACGGTTGCCGTAATCGCCTCGATCGCGATCGCCGCGGCCGGCCGTCAGGTCACCTCCGAACTGGTCTCCACGGCGTCACCGATCGCAGTCCCGAACCCGGCGGCCCAGCCCGTCGTCACCGACGGTGGTCCCGGTGGATCGCCGGCCGGCACCGTCTCGCCGACCTCCGGCAAGGCCGGAGCGCACACCGCGGTGAACCGCGCGGTGGATGCCGACGGTGGTCAGATCCAGGCTCGTTGTGCGGGGGAGCGGGTCAGCCTGGACGGTGGCTACGCCCGGCCCGACCGCGGCTGGCGGGCCGGCATCCGCACGGCCCGGCCGGAACGTGTCGAGATCGTCTTCGCTCTCGGCTCGGAGCGGGCGGTGCTGGTCACGGCCGTGTGCCGGAACGGCGCACCGGAGTTCAGCCAGTCCTCGATCGACCCGCGCGACCCGATCCAGGCCGGTCCGCCACCCGGTCGGGGCAAAACGGGGGACGACGAGAACCGGCCGGATCCGGCTGTGACCGAAATCTCGTCGTCCGTCACCCCGTCGGCCGAGGCATCCGCCCCTCCGAGCCCGTCCTCCGCTCCCTCCCCCTCCCCCTCGACATCCGCCGGGGAGTCGTCCCCGGCCGGTCCGTCCCCGGCCGGTTCGCCCACGCCGTCGCGGACCAGGCCGGGCGGACCGGCCTCCGGGCGGACCGGGGGTGCGCCGGACGGGCTCGTCACCGCTTCCCCCGAGACCGCTCCCGCCGGTGCCACGCCTGTCGTGGTCCGGCCCTCCGCCTCTCCCGGCGATCCGGCCTGTGTCGATTCCGGCTCCGCCGGTCCGGGTGCAGTGGCCGTGCCCGGCGCGGAGTCTGCCTGCGGGGGTGCGGGTTCCGCGGGGTCCGGCGCGCCATCTGTCGGCATGTAGGCCGAACAGGTTTTTTCCGGGGGCGGGAACAACCTCCGCGAGGTAAGAGTTGAGCCAGGCAGACTCAAGTTAGGTCAGTCCCGAATTGACTAGCCGCGGTGACTGCATCAACCTGAGTGAGGGCCACTCAGCTCTTTACCGAAGGGAACCAAAGATCATGGCAAGAGCGGTCGGAATCGACCTCGGAACCACCAACTCGGTCGTGTCCGTGCTCGAGGGCGGTGAGCCCACCGTCATCGCGAACGCGGAGGGCGGCCGCACCACGCCGTCGGTCGTCGCGTTCGCCAAGTCCGGTGAGCCGCTGGTCGGTGAGGTTGCCAAGCGGCAGGCCGTCACGAACGTCGAGCGGACCATTCGCTCCGTCAAGCGGCACGTCGGCACGGACTGGAACATCGCGATCGACGACAAGAAGTACACGTCGCAGGAGATCTCGGCGCGTGTGCTCCAGAAGCTCAAGCGCGACGCGGAGGAGTATCTCGGCGAGACCGTCACCGACGCGGTGATCACGGTTCCGGCGTACTTCAACGACTCGCAGCGTCAGGCCACCAAGGAGGCCGGCGAGATCGCGGGCCTCAACGTGCGCCGCATCATCAACGAGCCCACCGCCGCGGCCCTGGCCTACGGTCTGGAGAAGGGTAAGGCCGACGAGCGCATCCTGGTCTTCGACCTCGGTGGCGGCACGTTCGACGTCTCCCTGCTCGAGGTCGACGTGGAAGAGGGTGGCAGCACCGCCATCCAGGTCGTCTCGACCGCCGGTGACAACCACCTCGGTGGTGACGACTGGGACCAGCGCGTCATGGACCACCTGGTCAACACCGTGAAGAGCTCGACCGGTGTCGACCTCTCCAAGGACAAGATCGCCATGCAGCGTCTGCGTGAGGCGGCGGAGCAGGCGAAGAAGGAACTGTCCAGCGCGACGTCCACGACGATCTCGCTCCAGTACCTGTCGATGACCGAGAACGGCCCCGTCCACCTGGACGAGAAGCTCACCCGGGCACAGTTCCAGCAGATGACGGCCGACCTGCTCGAGCGCACCAAGGCGCCGTTCCAGTCGGTGATCAAGGAAGCTGGCATCTCGGTCTCCGAGATCGACCACATCGTCCTCGTCGGTGGCTCCACCCGGATGCCGGCGGTCAGCGACCTGGTGCGCGAGCTGACCGGTGGCAAGGAGCCCAACAAGGGCGTCAACCCGGACGAGGTCGTGGCCATCGGTGCCGCCCTCCAGGCCGGCGTCATCCTCGGCGACCGCAAGGACGTCCTGCTCCTCGACGTCACCCCGCTCTCCCTGGGCATCGAGACCAAGGGCGGTGTGATGACCAAGCTCATCCACCGCAACACCGCGATCCCGACCAAGGCGTCCGAGGTCTTCACCACGGCCGACGACAACCAGCCGCAGGTGCTCATCCAGGTGTTCCAGGGTGAGCGTGAGCTGGCCCGCGACAACAAGCCGCTGGGCAACTTCGAGCTCACCGGCATCGCCCCCGCCCCGCGTGGTGTGCCGCAGATCGAGGTCACCTTCGACATCGACGCCGACGGCATCGTGAACGTGTCCGCCAAGGACCGTGGCACGGGCAAGGAGCAGGCGATGCGGATCACCGGCGGCTCGGCCCTGAGCAAGGACGAGATCGACCGCATGGTCAAGGAGGCCGAGGCGCACGCGGAGGAAGACCGCCAGCGTCGCGACGAGGCTGAGGTGCGCAACGGCGCCGAGCAGCTCGTCTACTCCACGGAGAAGTTCCTGCGCGACAGCGAGGACAAGCTCCCCGAGGAGGGCAAGGCCAAGGTCAACGCGGCCATCGCCGAGCTGAAGACGGCGCTCGAGGGCACCGACATCGCCGAGATCAAGGCCAAGCAGGAGGCCCTGTCCACGGCCAGCCAGGAACTCGGCGCCGCGCTCTACGCGCAGCAGTCCGAGGGTGGCGCCGAGGGCGCGGGTGCGGGTTCCGCGAGTGCGGGTGCCGGTGCCGGCGCGAGCAGCTCGGCCAAGGACGACGACGTGGTGGACGCCGAAATCGTCGACGAGGACAAGTGATGGGTGAGCAGACGGTGGATCCGTCGGAGGGTCAGGGCTCCTCGGGGCCGACCATCCGCGACCGACGTCGGCTCGACCCGGAAACCGGGCAGGTGCGTGACGGTTCCGCGGCCGAGAAGGCGGCGGAACCGGACGCCCAGGCCGACCTGAACGGTCAGGGTGGCGAGCCGGAGGGCGAGAAGAACGGGACGGCCAAGGAGGCCAAGGCGGGCAAGAAGGCCGCCCACGCCTCCGACGCCCCGGTCGACGCCCAGCCGGACAAGCCCTCGGACGCCGAGGCGGAATCCCCCGCCGAGGACAGTGCCAAGGACGACGAGAAGACCGAGGAGGTTTCGCTGGACGGCATCCTGTCCGACCTCGACGCCGCCCGGTCGTCGGCTGCCGAACGGCTCAGCGACCTCCAGCGGTTGCAGGCCGAGTTCGTGAACTACCGGCGCCGGGTCGACCGTGACCGCGACGTGGCGAAGGAGACCGCGATCGCCGGGGTTCTGGAGGCGCTGCTTCCGGTCCTCGACGACGTGCACCTCGCCCGTCAGCACGGCGACCTGGAGTCCGGCCCGTTCGCGGCGATCGCCGAGAAGCTCGAGTCGGTGCTCCAGCGGTACGGTCTCGCGCGGTACGGCGAGGCCGGTGAGGAGTTCGACCCGGAGGTCCACGAGGCGCTCATGCGCACCGAGGCGGAACTGGCCGAGGGCACCACCACGACCACCGTCGTGCAGGTGCTCCAGCCCGGCTACCGCAGCGGCGACCGGGTGCTGCGGGCAGCCCGGGTCGCGGTGGCCGATCCACACTGACACCTCGCCTGATCCGGCCCGGGAGACCTGTTCTCCCGGGCCGGACCGGGAAGCGGCGCAAGGAGAGAGACATGGCGGGCCAGGACTGGTTCGAAAAGGACTTCTACTCCGTCCTCGGAGTGCCGCAGAACGCCACCGCGGCGGACATCAAGAAGGCGTACCGCAAGGTCGCCCGCACCCACCACCCGGACGCGAACCCGGGTGACCCCGCGGCGGAGAAGCGGTTCAAGGAGGTCGGCGAGGCCTACGCGGTGCTGTCCGACCCGGAGCAGCGTCAGCAGTACGACGCGATCCGGGCGATGTCCCGTGGCGGTGCGCGGTTCACGGCCGGCGGTGGCGGCCCGGCCGCGGGTGGCGGCGCGGGCTTCGAAGACCTGCTGGGCAACCTGTTCGGCGGCGGTGTGCCGGGCGCCGGCATGCCCGGGGCCGGCGGGCAGCGCATGCGTTACACCACGGGTGGCGGCGGGGCCGGTGGCCGGGGCGCCGAGTCGCCCATCTTCGAAGACATGCTCAACGGCCTGTTCCCGCCCGGAAGTGGCGGCGGCAACGGCTCTTTCCGCTCGCCGCGCGGCCCGATGCGCGGCGGCGACCTGAACGCGACCGCCACCCTGACCTTCCGGCAGGCGATGGAGGGTGCCCAGCTGAACCTACGGGTCGACGATCCGCAGGCTGGTCTGCGCACCATCACGGCCCGCATCCCGGCAGGCGTGCGCGACGGCCAGAAGGTGCGGTTGCGTGGCAAGGGCAAGGCCTCGGAGCTCGGCGGCGAGCCGGGCGATCTGTGGGTCACCGTGTCGGTCGAGCCGCACCCGATCTTCACCATCGACGGGGCGGACGTCCGGCTGACCGTGCCGATCACCTTCCCGGAGGCCGTGCTCGGCACCGAGATCGAGGTGCCCACCCCCGACGGCTCCCGGGTCAAGCTCAAGGTGCCTTCCGGCACTCCGTCCGGCCGCACGCTCCGTGCCCGCGGCCGGGGGGTGAAGACCGCCAAACGCACCGGCGATCTGCTGGTCACGCTCCAGGTGGCGGTGCCGCAGCGGGTGGACGGCAAGGCCCGTGAGGCGCTGAAGACCTTCGCCGAGGCCACGGCCGGGGAGAACCCCCGGGCCAACCTCTTCGCCCATCTCGACGATTCCCGCTAGGTAGCACACGAAGGGCCGGGCCATGACGAACAAGGCCGACGCACACGGGATCAACATCGAGTTCAACGTCGATCCGGACGCGCCCATCTTCGTCATCTCGGTCGCCGCCCAGCTGGCCGGGATGCACCCGCAGACCCTCCGGCAGTACGACCGGCTCGGCCTGGTGACCCCGGGCCGGTCGGCAGGCCGGGGCCGCCGGTACTCGCCGCGCGACGTCGCGTCGCTGCGCGAGGTGCAGCGCCTCTCCCAGGAGGAGGGCGTGAACCTGGCCGGGATCAAGCGGATCCTCGAGCTGGAGTACGAGAACCGGGCCCTGCGGGGGCAGCTCGACGCGGTGATGGAAGAACTGCGGATCGCCCAGGCCCGGTTGCGCAGCGGTGGGCGGGTGTTCGCGGCCGAGCCCGGCGGCGACATCGTCGCGGTGCAGCCCGGCCGGCGGCCCCGGCGGCCTGTCACCTCGACGGCGCTGGTCGTCTGGCGGCCCAGCCGGTAAGACTGGTGCCCATGGCGAACGACGACCTGACAGCGATGATCGAGGAGCTGGAAGACCAGGAGCGGCGACTGCGGCTGCCCGGTTTCGACAACGACGACGCCTGGCAGATCGGGATCATCCTGGTCGAGACGGCGGCCTCCCGTCGTGCCCCGGTGACTGTCGACCTGCGCCGTAACGGCCAGCAGCTGTTCCACTACGCCCTGCCCGGAACCAATGCCGACAACGATGCCTGGATCGCCCGGAAGGCAGCGGTGGTGGACCGTTTCGGGTTCTCGTCGCTGCTCGTCGGGCGCCAGGCGCTGGCCTCCGGCGTGACCTTCGAGGAGCGCTTCCGGCTCGACCCCGACCGCTACGCCGCGCACGGCGGCTCGTTCCCGGTGCACGTGCACGGGGTCGGCGTGATCGGCACGATCACGGTGTCCGGCCTGCCCGAGGTGGAGGACCACATGATGGTGGTGGCCGGCCTGGAGCAGTACCTCGACGACCTGGCCAAGAACTAGACACTTCCCGTCCGCGCGGCCACGGCGATCGCCGGCCCGGTCAGCAGCACCACCGGCAGACCGGGCAGGCCCGCGCCGTTCACCGGCCCGCACCCCACCGGGCGGCAGTGCGGCGATCCGCAGGCCGTCGCGCCGGTCCAGATCGGCCCGGACCGTCACTCGGCCGGTGAAAGCCGTTGAATCGTGCGAGTTTTCGTCGTCCATCATGATGGCCGTCAGAGCGGTGGTGGCGGGACCGGGCAGATCCGCACCCGGCCCACCGACTCGACCACCAGCCGGCCCGCGCGGCTCTGGTGCCGTACGACACGCTATCCCGGTAGTGAGCCGGAACCGTTCGCCGGCGGATGCGATGAGCTGCACAAAAAGCGCGTCACAGGGGGTCTTTTCGTTGGGCGCCCGGACCTCCGGCATCCGGTCACACCACTGCCGACGATCGGGCCGGTGGCCTCGGAACGGGCCTGAGCCCCGGGATCCAGGGCGGAGCCGGCGTCCACGAAACAGGCGTCCACGGTCTGGACGGGCAGCGGATGGCCGTCCACCGGGCCAACGATCCGGGCCGGGCCGGCCGGCCCGCCCGGCGTCCGCGAGGGTGTCGCGCGCCGGTCCGTTCTGGCTGCGGTGATGTCGGCGCGGGCGGCGTCCTCGGTACCGGATCGGCGACGGGCCGGCGTCCGGCAGAGCCGTTCGAACTGGGCGGAGGGTGGCCAGGATCACCACCCGTCACTGTTCCGCACCGGTCCGTCACTCGCCGCCGTTAATGGCGGATCGGCACTTTTCGGGCTACCCGGCGGCGTGGCGCAACTGTCCGGATCGGGTGATTGGCGGGTTAATAGCACGACCTGGGGCAGTGGTCCGAAAAGACGGAAGCGGTTATTCAGAACTGCCCGAGATTTAACTTGAAGATATGCAACGACGCGGCGATGAATAAGGCCGGCCATTGAATTGGCTGGCCGTCCGAATTCGTTCAGCCGGTCTTGATCATGCCCAGCCGGCTTCCCGGCCGAAGGCCCCAGGCGTCGAAAGCGCCCTTCTGGGCCTCCAGGACCTGGCGGATTCCGGACCTCGGCCGGGTCAGGCCGAAGGGACGCAGAGTGAGCACGTGCCGCACCCGGAGCTCGGCGTCGAGCAGAGCCACGTCGAGGGTGTAGGTCATCCCCACTCCGTGCACGCTGTTACAGGGCTTGATCAGCAGGGCTCCGTCCAGCGACCGGGTTCCCAGAAGACCTCGGGACCGGCGTGCGAAGCTCTCGGCCAGCCACAGCGGGGCCACGTCACAACCGTCGACCGATAGACGCAGAGTAGTCGGCTCCATCAATGGCTCCTTGATTCGGTACGGGTGGTGCCGGGCTGTGCACCCACTGTAAGAGATTCAGTGATTTGCCCGCTCATCTGATTCACAGTGTGTTCCGAGGCCCGCTTCAGGCCTTAAGGTAAGCGCTCGGCCGGGGGGTCGGAAGAACGGAACACCAACCGAACGAGCCATTCAGGGCGGGTCATCAAGCATGTGGTCATGTCTTCTCGTCGCCGATTCCGGCACCGAGATGTTGAACTTCAGCGGGCTGATGGTGGTCGCCGCGGATGATCTTGTCTCCGCCGTGGATGCCGCGGCCGAGGCCGGTCGGCGGCATCTGCTGATCGCGGTCCCGGCCGCCCTCGCCGCCCAGGCCCGGCTACGCATCACCATCGCGGCCGGGCGCCACCCGCTGCTCGAGCAGGCCGTCCTGATCAGCGGGCACGCGCCGCTGGCGATCATGTCCGCCGTCACCTCCGCCCGCTCGGTCACCGATCACCCGGTGCTGGGTGTCGACCTGGTGCACCGCCTGCTGGCCCACAGCTGGTCCGGAGCCTGGACGCCGACCGTCAGCAAGCTCGGCCGCCCGGCCCCGAGCATGGGGCAGCACCTGCGGTCACTGCTGCCCGGCCCGGGGTTCCTGGTGCGGCAGGGCGACGATCCCGAGGTGTTCAACGCCGTCCGTCCTGGTGTGGTGGAGCGCGACGACTTGGACCGGGTGCTGCTGGTGTCGGAAGGCGGTGTGCCCCGGTCGGTCTCCACCCAGCTGGCGCAGGTGGCCGGCGCGGGCACGGTGCGCCCGGTCCGGATGCCGGGTCGGTGGACCGGCGTCTACGGCACCGCGCGGGCCGGTCAGACGGCCCTGCTCCCGGCCCGGCCCGCGGCGTTCCTCGCCCGTCCGGCAGGACGGTGCCCGTCCTGCCGCCTGGAGCAGCCCGCCGAGGTCTGCCCCTTCTGTCACGTCCTCGTCGAAACCACCACCACCGCCGGAGGTATCCGTTGAACCCCCGCCAGCGCCGCGGCGTCCTGTTCATGCTCCTCGCCGGGCTGCTCGGGATCGTCGTCTTCGTGATGGTGGCCGGCTACACCTCCAACGTCACCAGCGAGGTCGGCTCGAAGATCACCGTGTACCAGGCGAAGTCGCAGATCCCGGCCTACACCGAGCTGACCCGGGAGAACCTCCAGGCGGTCGAGGTGCCCGAGCGCTGGACCTCCACGTCGAGCCGCCAGGACCTGTCCGAACTGGTCGGCCGCAAGATCGGTTTCGCGGTCGACGGCGGCACGGTGATCAGCTCGGACATGCTGCTCGCCGTCTCCGACCTGAACCCGAACGAGCGCGAGATCGCGATCAACGTCGACCCGGTCACCGGGATCGGCGGCCGGGTGACGGCCGGTGACCGGGTGGACATCTACGCCGTGTTCGCCGACGTCAACGGGCTGGCGAAGCAGGTCAAGGTGCTGGTGCGCGACGTGCGGGTGGTCTCGATCGGGGGGCAGCAGACCGTGACGAAGAGCGATGACAACGGCGTCGGCCAGTCCGACGTGATTCCGGTGACCCTGGCGCTGAAGCCCGCGGACGCCCTGGCGGTGACCTACGCCAACGCCTTCGCCCAGGAGGTCCGGCTGGTCGGTCTGCCGACCGACGAGAATGCCGACCGCAGCGGGGAGAAGGACGAGTACGACGCGAAACAGCTCGGGGGACGAGCCGTTCCGGAGGATGCGAACTGATGATCACCGTGGTGATCGGCGCGGCCGACCAGTCCGTCGCCTACGAACTCCAGGCCGCGCTGGCCGAGATGGACGGCATCGAGGTCCAGTTCGTGGTGGACTCCACCCCGGAACTGGCCGCCGCCGTGCTCCGGCTCGACCCCGACGTGGTGCTGGTGCACGACCAGCTCGGTCCGGAACCGGCGCTCCAGACCGTGCGCGACCTCTCGCTGCGCCGGCCCGCCTGCGCACAGCTCCTGGTCACCGGTAGCGCCGACACCAACCAGTTCTCGATGGCGATGGACGCCGGGGCACGCGGCGTGGTCGCGTTCCCGCCCGCCTACGAGGACCTGCGGGTGCGGATCGCCGCGGCCGGTGAATGGGCCCACCAGATGCGCCGCATCCTGGCCGCGCCGGCCGAGGGCGGTGGAATGCCGGGTGGTCCCGGCCGGGCCCGGGTGATCTCCTTCACCGGCTCGAAGGGTGGTGTGGGCACCACCACCGTGGCCACCCACCTGGCGCTCGACGTGCTGCGGAACCTGCCCGGTCACCGGGTCTGCCTGGTCGACCTGGACCTTGAGAAGGGCGACGTCTCGGGCATTCTCGAGGTCCGCCACCGCACCTCCGTGGCCGACGTGGCCAAGGTGTCCCAGGACCTGTCCGCCCAGGCCGTGGGTGACGCCGTGGTGCTGCACGAGAGCGGGCTGGGCCTGTTGCTGGCCCCGGTCGACGTGCGGGACATCGAGGCGGTCGACCCGCAGTCGCTGCGGGAGGTCTTCGCGGTGCTGCGGCACCAGTACGACCTGATCGTCGTCGACGCCGGATCGCACGTCACCCCGGCCCAGGCAGCCGCGGTGGAACTGGCCGACGAGGTGGTCATGCTGGTCACCCCGGACGTCCTGGCCCTGCGCGGTCTGCGCCGCACGATCACCCAGTGGGAGAACCTCGGCGTCCGCAAGGAGAGCGACGTCCACGTGCTGGTCAACCGGGTCAGCCGGCAGTCCAGCGTGTCGATCGAGACGATCCGTCAGCTCACCCGGGCCCCGATCCTGAGTGCCGGGCTGCCGGCGATGTTCCGGCGGCTGGAGCCGGTGATCAATTCGCGTGCGCCTCTGGAACTGCGGGACGACGTGTGGTGGCGGGCCCTGCGGGTGGTCGGTCAGGAGGTCCAGGTGGTGCCGGGCGGCGGGACCGCCGAGACCCCGCCGCGCCGGGACGGCCGTCGCCGTTCCCGGCGCCGGGGCGAGGACGCCGGTCAGGCCACCCTGGAGGTGGTCGGCATCCTGCCGGCCCTGCTGGTGGTGCTCGTGGTGCTCTGGCAGCTGGCTCTCGTCGGGATGACGGCGATCTGGTCGGGCCATGCGGCATCGGCTGCGGCCCGGGCGGTCTCGGTCGGTCAGGACCCGACCGCGGCCGCGCTCGGCGAGATGCCCGGCTCGATGGCCGGTGACCTCAGCGTCCACACCTCGGGGGACGCCGTGACGGTGAGCCTGCGGGTGCCGGTGGCGGCGCCCGGCCTGGCCTCGTTCCCCGGTGGGATCGAGACCACGCGGACCGTGGTGATGGAGCCGTGAGCCGCCGGAACCCGGGCGGCCGGGGCGACCGGGGCCAGTCGAGCCTGGAGTTCGCGCTGCTCGCACCCGTTCTGCTGGTGGTCGGGCTGTACGTCTTCCAGGTGGCCGTCGCGATGTGGACCATGACGTCGACCGGCGAGGCCACCCGCGAGGCGGCCCGGGCCTTCAGCCTGGGCCGCAGTCCCGAGGCCGCGGCCGCCGCCGCGCTGCCGGGGGCGCTCGACGTGGCCGGGCTGGAGACGATCGGCCCCGGTCACGGGGTGCGGCTGACCGTGCAGGTGCCCCGGGTGGCGCCGATGCCCGCGATGCGGGTCACCCGGGAGGTGGTCATGCCATGAGGTCCTACGCCGGATTCGCCTCCACGCCGGAGGCCGGTGGCCGGGAGGCGGCCACCTCGGGGAATGTCACCTCGGACGCCGACCAGCTCCTGATCGAGCGGTTCAAGCGGTTGCTGCTCGAGGAGGTCGACCTCCGGGAGCTCGGTCGTCTGGAGATGTCCCAGCGCCGGGTGCGCCTGGAACGTGTTCTGGCGCACCTGGTCTCGCGTGAGGGCGTGATCCTCAGCACCCGGGAGCGGGCGGCGCTGGTGCGCCGGGTGGTCGACGAGTCGGTCGGTCTCGGCGTTCTCGAGCCCCTGCTCGCCGACCCCTCGGTCGGGGAGATCATGATCAACGGCCACGACACGATCTATGTCGAGCGGTTCGGCCGGATCCAGCGGGTGCCCTCCGGGTTCACCAGCAACGAGCAGTTGCTCCAGACGATCGACCGGATCGTCTCCACGGTGAACCGGCGGGTGGACGAGTCGAGTCCGATGGTGGACGCCCGGATCCCGGCGGACCACCGGATGCCTCGCGGCGCCCGGGTCAACGTGGTTCTGCCGCCGCTGGCGCTGGGCGGCCCGACCGTCACCATCCGGCTCTTCCCCAAGGCGTACGGGCTCAGCGAGCTGATGGCCCGGGGCAGCCTGGACCGGGCCACCGCGGACCTGCTCGCGGCCTGCGTGCGGGCCCGGCTCAGCCTCGTCGTGTCCGGCGGCACCGCGTCCGGCAAGACCACCATGCTCAACGCCCTCTCGGCGTTCATCCCCGGGCACGAGCGGATCGTCACGATCGAGGACGCCGCCGAGCTCGCGCTCCAGCAGGACCACGTGATCCAGCTGGAGACCCGGCCGGCGAACATCGAGGGGCAGGGCCAGATCACGATCCGCGACCTGGTCCGGAACTCGCTGCGGATGCGGCCCGACCGGATCGTGGTCGGGGAGTGCCGTGGCGGTGAGGCCCTGGACATGCTCCAGGCGATGAACACCGGTCACGACGGCTCGCTCACCACCGTCCACGCGAACAGCTCCGAGGACGCGATGTCGCGCCTGGAGACGCTCGCCTCGATGAGTGAGACCCGGATCCCGTTCGAGGCCCTGCGCGACCAGGTGAACACCGCGGTCGACGTCATCGTGCAGCTGAACCGGCAGGCCGACGGCACCCGGCGGGTGACCGAGGTGGGCTTCCTGGCTTCCCGGCGGCAGGAGGAGTTCCAGGTTCTGCCGGTGATGCGCTGGGAGCCCGACGCCCCCGGGGCCAACGGGAAACCCGGTGCGTTCGTGCGCTATCCGCTGCCGGCCACGCTGGCTCAGCGTCTGGCCGAGCGCGGCGAGGCGGTGCCGGGCGGTTTCCAGGTGGAGTCCACTCACCACCAGTCGGTCGCCGCCGATCGGGGCCGCGCGCGCCGGCCGGGCCGTCGGGCGTCGGGTCCGGACACGCAACCTCTCGGGCTGGGATGAGCGCGCCGTGAACCTGATCATCCTGATTCTCGTGTTCCTCGCGGCGGGGTCGTTCCTCGCCGGGGCGGGGCAGTTCCTCTCGGTCTCCAGCGGTCGCCGCCAGGTGGTCCAGGCAGTCATGGGCGACGACTACTACGCCGGGGCGGACCGGCTGGAACGGGCCGACCGGGTCTTCCGGGCCACGTCGGTCGGACGGCGCCTGGAACGGGAGATGATCCTGGCCGGTGTGGACCGGCGTCCGGTGGTGGTCTTCGGCGCCGGGGTCGGCGTCGGGCTGGCCGCCGCGCTCGGTCTCTGGGCCCTGCTCGCCCCGCTGTTCGGGGTGATCGGGGTGCTGGCCGGGCTGGTCGCGGTGCGCACCTACCTGCGCCGCGAGCGCAGTCGTCGTCTTGAGGCGTTCATCGCCCAGATGCCAGAACTGGCAAGGGTTCTCGCCAACGCCACGAACGCCGGGCTGTCGATCTCGACGGCCGTCGCCACGGCCGGGGCCGAACTGGCCGAGCCCGCCCGCACCGAGATGCTGCGGATCAGCGAGCGGGTCGGCTTCGGCGTGCCGATGGAGACCGCCCTGCGTGAGCTCCAGGAACGGCTGGAGTCCCGGGAGGTCGCCGTCCTGACCGCGACCCTCGTCGTCAGCGCCCGCAGCGGTGGGTCCCTGGTGTCCGCCCTCCGGGAGATCGCCGACACGCTGGAGATGCGCAAGGAGACCCGGCGGGAGGTCCGCACCACCCTGGCCCAGTCGGTGATCACCGGCTACCTGGTGCTGGGTATCGGATTCCTGATCCTGGTCGGCCTCAACTTCATGTACCCCGGATCGGTGCGGCAGATGACCACCCAGCTGGTCGGGCAGATCGCCCTGGCCATCGCCGGGATCCTGGCCACCGTGGGGATGATCATGATCCGCAAGCTCACCCGGATCGAGGCGTGAGCGGGATGCCGGCGGTGCTGCCGGCGCTGGCCGCACTGGTCGCCGCCCTGCTGTTCGTCCGCGGCTGGCGGCTCCTGCGCTCCGACGACATCGAGGGTCTCGACGTCGGCGACCTGGTTCTGCTGAGTCGTGAGCAGCAGAAGGCCTCCTCCGGCGGGCCGATGTCGCGGATGGGCGGTGCCCTGGTGCCGGCGCTGCGCGCGCTGCTGGGGCCCAAGGGCCTGCGCTGGCTCGACCGTCAGGTCACGCTGGCCGGCCGGCCCGACGGCGCGACGGCCGACACGGTGCTGCGCAACGCCGGAACCTGGATCGTCATGTTCGGTCCCATCGCGGTGTTCACCCTGCTCAGCGGCCAGTTCTTCCTGGCCCTGCTGTCGGTGGCCGCGATCGTCATCATGCCCCTGGCCCGGCTCTCCCGGGCCCGCCGGGTTCGGCAGGAGCGACTGGACCGGGACCTGCCCGACTTCCTCGACATCCTGAGCGTCACCGTGTCGGCGGGCGTCGCGTTCCGGCCCGCCCTGCTCCGGGTGGCCGAGCGCTACGGCGGCCCGCTGGCCGAGGAGATGACGCTGACCCTGAACCAGATGGCCAACGGGGCCAGCCGGCGCACGGCCTTCACGCATCTGCGCGACCGCAACGACTCCGAGGCCCTGGCCCAGTTCGTCACCGCGTTCCTCCAGTCCGAGGAACTCGGTGCCCCCCTCGCCCAGACGCTCAAGCAGATCGCCCTGGAGATGCGGCGCAGCAGTGCCCAGCGGATGCGCCGCCGGGCGGCCCAGGCCGCGCCCCGGGTGACGCTGGTGACCAGCATGGTGCTGGTGCCGGGGATCCTGGTGCTGGTGTTCGTCGGCATGTACATCGGCTCGGACGTCGACTTCGGCTCGCTGTTCGGGGGAACCTGATGGTGCTCTCCGAACGACATCTCGCCCGGTTCCGGGCCGCGCCCCCGACCGACGAGCGGATCCAGAGCCTCAAGCTGGCCATGCTGGTGCGGCAGGCGTCCATCGGTGTGGGCCTGATCGGCCTGATCGGCGAAAGACTCACCGTGGAGATCCTGGTCGCGGTCGTGCTGCTCGGGGCCAGCAGCACGGCGGGGGTTCTCGACCCGCGCTTCCTGAAACTGCTGATGCGTCACCCGCTGCTCGGCCTCGTCGACGTCCTGCTGGTCGTCGCGGTGCTGGGGGTGCTGGGGGTGGACAGCCCGCTGGCGATCGCCGCCCTGAGCACGGCGTTCCTGATCGGCCTGCTGTACCCGCTGTCGGTCGCCTGCCTGCTCGGCCCGGTGCTGGCGATCGCCTACGCGGCGGCGGCCGTGCACGAGCACCGGGGGGACACCGCCCCGCCGTTCCTGCTCCTCTACGGCCTGCCGGTGGCCTTCCTCTGCCTGGTCTGGATCGGGCACTCGGTGTCGCGGATCTACCAGGCGCAACAGGCGGCGGAGCGCGAGCTGGCCATGCACGTCCAGGCGGCAGCGGCCAGCGACGAACGGGCCCGGCTGGCCCGGGAGATGCACGACTCGCTGGCGAAATCGTTGCAGGGCATCGCGTTCGGGGCATCGGCGTTGCCGGTGTGGGTGACGAAGGACGGCGACCGGGCCCAGATGATGGCCTCCGACCTCGCGGTCAGCGCGAAGCAGGCGGTCCAGGAGGCCCGCACGTTGCTCACCCGGATGCGCACCGACCAGCCCCAGCGTCCGTTCCACGAGGTGATGGACGAGGTTCTGCGGGCCTGGGCGGCGCAGCACGGCCATCAGCTGTGCAGCCGGCTGGAACCCGCACCCGCTCTGGGGGCCGATGCCCGTTACGAACTGCTGGCCGCGCTCGGGGAGGCACTGGAGAACGTGCACCGGCACGCCCCCGGGGCGCCCGTCGAGGTGACGCTGGAAGGCAGCGACGAGTTCGCCACCCTGACGATCCGGGACCAGGGGCCGGGTTTCGCTCCGGACATCCTGAAGGTACGAGAGAGCGAAGGGCATTTCGGCGTGCGCGGCATGCGTGAACGGTTGCAGGAGATCGGTGGCACCTGCCGGATCGACTCCCGGCCGGGAACCGGGACGACGGTGATTCTGCGGGTGCCGCTGTCCGACGTGAATCTGCTGCCCCCTCTGCGGATCCGGGAGCTGGAGACATGAGACCGGTTTCGGTACTGGTCGTCGACGACAACGCCGGAGTGCGTTCCGGTCTGTGCGACCTCCTCGGGACCTGCCCGGACCTGCACGTCGTCGGTGAGGCGTGGGACGGCGAGCGGGCCGTCGAGCTGACCCGGTCGCTCCAGCCCGACGTGGTGCTGCTCGACGTCCGGATGCCCCGCCGCGACGGGGTCAGCGCCGCCGCCGAGATCTCGCGCACCAGCCGGGTTCTGATGATGACCTTCACCGAGGACCACGAAGTGATCCGGAACGCGGTGGCGGCGGGGGCGTCGGGCTA
This sequence comes from Kineosporia corallincola, assembly GCF_018499875.1. Classification (GTDB taxonomy): domain Bacteria; phylum Actinomycetota; class Actinomycetes; order Actinomycetales; family Kineosporiaceae; genus Kineosporia; species Kineosporia corallincola. The sequence continues at coordinate 84,356 of NZ_JAHBAY010000013.1, forward strand.
TCTGGTGCACGGCGCCTTCGAGCCGGAAGACCTGGTGAACAGCGTGCTGGCGGTGGCCCGCGGGTCGGGGGTGTTCTCGGTGGGTGCGCTCGCCGCGCTCCGTCAGGTGCCCGAGCCCGCGCCGCAACCGTTGCCACGACCGGATTTCGGGCTCAGCGAGCGGCAGGCGGAGATTCTTGAGCTGATCGCCGAGGGGCTGTCCAACGGGGAGATCGCCGAGCGCTGCTTCCTTTCCGAGAAGACGGTGAAGAACCACATCAACCGGATCTTCGCCACGCTCGGCGTGCGGACGCGAAGTGAGGCCATCGCCCGGTGGTTCCGGGCCGGCCGGGCCGGGTAGGTCAGGTTGGGCCCACAGACCCAAGGATGCGGCGGATCGCTGTCATAGCGTGGTGCACATCGAGGAGCCCGGGGGGAGAACGAACCGGGACGGAGCGTCGGGCGGTGCCCGGCAAGAAGGAGCATCGCATGACGAGAAAGCTTGTCTCAGCTCGGATCTGGGCCGCCAAGCGGGTCGAGACCGCCGCCGACCGCCGGGACCGCGGCCAGGGCACGCTGGAGTACGTCGGCATGGTCGTGGCCGTGGCCGTCGTGATCGGTGCCGTCGTCACCGCCATCAACGCCTGGAACCTCCCCAGCCACATGACCACCATCATCAGTGACGTGTTCAAGTGATCTGACCTTCACGGTCGACGGGTGCGGGCGAGGAGCTTCGGCTCCTCGCCCGTGCCTGCGTCTGTGGGCGGTTCCGGAGAAGTTTCGGTAAACGGTTCTGCGGAATGCTTTTGGGCAGAGCGGGGCGACGGAGGTCGGCGATGGTGGGGCGGACGGGAAGAGACGGTGGGTTCGTGGTCGGGAGGATCGTGTCGGTGCTCGCCGGTGCCCTCTGCCTGGTCTCCGGCCAGCTGCTGATGCCGGCCGCGCAGGCGGCCACCCCGGATTCCGGCTCCGCGTGGGAGCAGCAGCGGGTTCCGGTTCTCGGGTCGGTCACGATGACCGAGAGCCAGGAGTCAGGTGGCGCCCGTGCCACCGTTCTGGTGAACGGGGTGCGCCGCATCGACGGCGCCACGGTGGTCTACTTCTCCGGTGGTCTTCCGGCCGGCAGCGGGCCGGTGAGCTGGGCGTCCTTCACCCGCAGTCGCAGCGACCGGCTGCGCGAGGTATACACCTACATCGGGCAGATCCGTCTCGTCGACTTCGAGAACCGGCAGATCTACCTGCCTCTCGTGCGGGAGGCGGCGGACGGCGGCCGGAACGACGAGGTGCTGGCCTCGCCCGAGGAGGCCTGGCCGGCCGATGAGTCCGGTGGCACTTTCTACACGTTCTATGCCGTCATGCCCGAACTGCCGGCCGACCTGAAGACCGTGGACGTGATGGTCGGGAACGGCGACATGGTGCACGACGTCGCGGTCGGCGACGGGGTGCTGGAACCGGCCGTGGAGCAGACCGGCCCGATCCGGCTGGGGGAGGGCTGGCCACAGATCGACCAGGCCGCGGCGGCCGCGTCCTTCCAGCCCGAACAGTCCGTGTACCCGCTCGACACCGAGACCTCGGACCTGGAGCAGACCGTGACCGCGCGCTCCGACTCAGATTCCACGTCGGTCGATCTCGCGGCCGACGTCCTGTTCGAGGTGGACTCGGCCGAGCTGGGCGGCGAAGCCGGGCCCGCGCTGGAGAAGGCGGCGAAACAGGTGAACGAGTCGGCGGCGGGCGGCCGGATCGAGATCGCCGGGCACACCGACGACACCGGCGGTGACGCGCACAACCTCGACCTGTCCAAGCGCCGGGCCCAGGCGGTCGCCGACGAACTGGAACCGCTGATCACGGTTTCCGGAGTCACCTTCACCGTGTCCGGCAAGGGGGAGGCCGATCCGGTCGCCACCAACGGCACGGACGAGGGGCGGAAGAAGAACCGCCGGGTGAGTGTCGTCTTCAGCCCGAAGGACGGGAAGTGATCGCGATGTCCCGACGGATGCGCAACACCCTGCTGGCCGTGGTTCTCGTGCTCGCCCTGGTGGCGGTCGCGGGACTCGCCTGGCGCCTGAACGACGGGTCGCAGGACGCCACCCCCACCACTCCCACCACCTCCGCGACCGGCAGTGATGATCCCACGGCGGGTGAACTGGACGAGAAGTACCTGAGCGCCGACCCGGCCGAGGCGGAAGCGGTGGCCTCGGAGGAGGGAACCGTCTACGGCACGGCCACGAACGGTTCGGGTTCGGAGCTGAAACACGCCGGAACGCTGAGGATTCTCGCCGTCGACGCCGGTGGGTCGTCCACGCACGTGCGGTATTCACTGAGCTCGGACGTCGAGATCACGCCGAGCATGGCGCGGTACGTCGAGGTGGCCGACCGGAGCCTGCGGGTGCCGCAGCTCATCGCCGAGTCGGCGGATCTGCGACTGATGACGGGGAACTGGAAGAGCGAGGGCGAGGTCACCGGTGACTGCGTCTGTGCCTGGGTGCCGGCCCTGATCGGCCCCGAGGCCGTCGAACTGAGCATCCTCTACCCGGTCCTGCCCGAGTCGGTGACCGAAGTACAGTTCACCATGCCGGGTTTCGAGCCTCTCACCGCTCCGGTGACGAGAGATCAGGAGTGATCCGGTGAGCACACGTCGCCGTCATCCGGACGACTCCGGGCAGATTGCCCTCGGCCTGATGCTTCTGGTCACCGTGCTGCTGCTGGTGCTCGCGGTCCGGGTCTTCGTGCCGTTCGGCCAGGCCACCGACCAGAAGGCCAGTTCCCGCGGGGCCGCCGACGCGGCGGCGCTGGCGGCCGCGGAGCAGATTCAGGACGATCTCGCCGATGCTCTGCTGGAGGCGATCGACGCGGCACGCACCGCCGACGATCTCCTGGGCGTGATGGACGCTCTGGATGCCGGTTTCGGCCGTCAGGCGGCGTCCGAGTACGCCGACCACAACGACGCGGACCTGATCGGCTACCGGTATTCGCGTTCCGACGGCCGGGTCTGGGCCGAGGTGCGGTACCGAGAGGCGGCGCAGAACGGTGACCGGGCCGAGTCCGACGCCGTCGCGGATCTCGGACTGGATCTGGGGCCCTGCGTCCTGCCCGACGAACCGTCCGCGACCCCGACAACCGATGACGACGCCGATGGCGATGCGGACGAGGACGCGGACGACGAACCGGCCGACTCGGAGACGACTCTCGTCTGCGGCGACCTGGAACTCGACTTCACGCTCGACGGGGCCTCCGGCACCCCGGAGCTGGAGACGGACCTGGACGATCTGCTGGACGACCTGAAAACGGCCCTGGTCGCCTGATTTCGGAACCTTGGGTCCGTGGGTTCGATCAGGTACACGTCGGATCACTACCAGACCTACATCAGGTATCAATGATGAGTGATATGAATCAATGGTGGATCAACAGCCGTCCATGGCTGCACCTGAGCCCGGAAGACGTTGATCCGGAGGCTCTTCGGGCGTCCGCTCCGGTGCGACCGGCCGTCGTGCTGGAGTTCGACGGGGACCGGTTGCGCGACCTGGACAGTCTGTTCCAGGAGTTCGCCCGCGAGTTCGGGTTCCCCGAGTACTTCGGGGGCAACTGGCCGGCTTTCGCCGAGTGCATCGGCGACCTGGCCTGGCTCCAGGCCCGGGCCTACGTGGTGCTGATCCGCCGGCCGGAGCTCCTGCTCGAGGCGAGTCCGGCCGATCGGGACACCTTCTTCAGAGTCATGAACGGCGTCTGCCAGGGGTGGGCGAACGCCTTCGCGCTGCCGGCCGGTTTCGGGGGCGGGGAGGTGCCGTTCAACCTGGTTCTGCTGCTGGACGGGTCCGTCCGGGAAGACCTCACCAGGGCGATCGGCGACTACCTGTAGGCCGCTCTGGGCCCGAGGGACCCGGGCTCATCGTCCTGGTCACCCGTCCGGCGGCCAGACGGTACCTGAGCTGACCTGCCGCGTAATTGGGTCCGGGGGCCCAAGGGGCCCGGCTTAATGTCGTTGTGTGAGAAGACCTATGGGTGCCAGGAACCGGCACGCGCGGAGCGACGCCGGCGCGGCGACGCTGGAGCAGGTCGGTCTGGTCAGCGCGGTCGCCGTGGTGATCGGCGCGGTCGCGCTGGCGATGGCACCGCAGCGGATCGCCTCCGAGGCCACCCGGGCCGTCTGTCTGGCTTTCACCCTGGGGCAGGCGGACTGCGGATCGGGAGCGACGGACGACGTCGTCACCGACGAGAGCTTCAAGCCGACCGAGTGCCGGGTGCGGGAGCAGACCGAGAAGGTCGGCACCGTGATCGACATCGGATTCGTCTCGATGGGCAAGGAGTACGGCTTCGCCCGGCAGGAGATGGCCGACGGCAAGGTGCAGCTCACCGCGGTCGGCACCGACTCGGTGGGAGTGACCGGCGGCCCCGACGGCAAGACCTTCGACATCGGGCGGATCGGCAGCGAGGTCGGCGAGCTGGAGGGCGAGGGCTCCGGCACGTTCAAGATCGGTTACGGCGACACCTGGGAATTCGACTCGGCGGCCGAGGCGGACCAGTTCCAGGACGACATCAACGAGTACGCCTCGATGAAGAGCTGGGAGAGCGGCCCGGACGGCCTCGGCTACATCATCATGAACAAGATCACCGGCTATCCCGAGGTGCCGCAGCCCACCACCAGGATCACGAAGATGAGCGGTGACGCGGGGATTCAGGCCGGCCTCCAGGTCAAGCTCCAGGACGTGCCCACGACGTCGGGCGCGGACGCGGACGCGGAGGAGCCGGAGGGTCTCGACCCCAACGTCGGCGGGACGCTGGAGATCAAGGGTGAGTACGAGGTCACCCAGGAGACCAAGACCAACGGCGACAACAGCTGGACCTACCAGCTCTCCGGAGAGCTCAAGGGCGAGGCGAGCGTCGTCGCGGTGGGCGGTGAGGCGAGCGGTAAGTCGACCGGCGCCTTCAAGGTGACCCGCGACAAGGACGGGAATCTCACCGAGCTGTCGTTCGTCAGCACCCGCGAGGGCACCTTGCAGGCCAACACCGGGGCCAAGGCCGCGACCGCGGACGGCGAGGCGACAGGCAAGGACGGCTCGGCCTTCACCACGGCCACGGTCACCACGACCACCCTGAAGCTCGACGACGCGGCCGACCGCAAGATCGCCCAGGACTGGCTCAGCGGCAACAACGAGCAGTTCGGCTCCCCCTTCGAACTCACCTACGACACCATGGTGCCCTCGAAGGAGGCGGCTGCGGACGACCTCTTCGGGCAGCTGATGTACGGCAAGGGCACGGTGTCCCAGGTGCAGTACGAAGGGGTGAAGAACGTCGAGGAGTTCGGCGCGGAGATCAATCTAGGCTGGAAGTTCGGCGCCAAGATCAGCTCGGAGAACGGCAGCAACCAGACCGTGAACGCCACCTACCTCGGGGCCCCGACCACGGACGGCACGCGGCCCATGCTTCAGTACAGCGAGTGCCAGTGACGAGCGACCGGGAGAACCGGCGGAAGGACGGCGGAGTGGGGCTGATTCTGCGGACCTGGGTGATCGCCGGTGCGCTCTACGTGGCCCTGAGCGTGCTGTCCGCACTGCTCACCGGGGGCGGCGACCGCCCGGCCTGGCTGGCGACACTGATCAGCCTGGTCGTCTACGGCCTGGTGACCGGGATTCCCGGCTGGCTGTACCGGCGGGCCCGCGAACAGCCGCCGCTGGGTGCGTATCTTCTGGCGGTCGTCCCGGTTCCGCTGGTGCTGCTCGTGCTTTCGGTGCTGCTGTGGACCAGCCGGGACGTGTCGGGCGGCACGGTCACCGGCCGGGTGCTGGAGTGGCTCGGAGTTCTGGTGGTCGTCACCGGGCTGGTCCGGTTCCTGCCGGTGCGGCGCGAGCCTGCCCCGCGGGTCTACGGCTGACCGGGAGCGAGATGTACGACACCGGCGACACGATGCTGATGATGCGCGTCGTGCTGGGAGCGCTGGTCCTGCTGTGCGTGGCGGTGGGTCTGCTGCGCCGGCGGCGCCAGGACGACCTGCGCCGGTCCTGGCCGCAGGTGCCGGGTGAGGTGGTGGGCACGCGGGCCCCGATCGGTGGCGGGGCGCGTCACCAGCCGGTGATCCGCTACCGCACGCAAGAAGGCGAAACCATCACCCTTATAAGGGAATCCGGTGTCAGCATCGCCACTCCGGTGACCGGACGGCGGGTTCCGGTCTGGTACGACCCGGCGGACCCGCAGCGCTTCCGCACGCAGGTCTATCCGGTCGACCGGCACGGCTCGTTCTCGTTCGGCGTGGCCGTTCTGCTGGCCGTGATCTTCCTGGTGGCCTGGCTGTGAGTGGGCAGTGAGCGAGCGGGGGGAGAGAGTCCCTGGGCCCAGGGACCCAAGCTCCTCGGGGTAGCTTCGCAGCGTGGGGGTGCGCGCCGGACCGGCGGCCTCGGAGGGACGTCGCCGGTCGGGCGCCTGCACCGCACGGGAGCCCGGGGGCCAGGGGCAGGTCGTGAAGAAGCGGCGATCTGCCCGGCACGCTGCGTCCGGACCGACTCACAGGCAGGCGGAAAAACAGATGATCTCGCGGGTTTCGCGCGTCCTGGTCGCAATCACCGGCCTGCTGGCCGGGTTCGCCGTGCTGGCCCCGGCACATGCCACCTCGACGCCCACCGGCACCACCGCCACGTCGTCCCCCACACCGATGGGGGACGACGAACTGGGTGCGCAGCAGGTGCCCGTCCTCGGTTCCGTGACGCTCCAGAAGAAGATGACGGCGGGCGAACCGAAGATCACCGTGCTGATCAACGGCGTGCGCCGGATCCCCGGGGCCACGGTGCTCTACTACTCGGCCGGTCTCCCGGAGGGCGCCGAGGCGGACAGCTGGGTCGATTTCTCCGGCAGTTCCTACGACTACACCCGGTACCTCAGCGGGCCGGGAAACGTCTTCCTGGTCGACTTCTCCGCCGACAAGCTCTACGCCCCGCTGTTCCAGAAGGTGGACGGCGACCGCGAGGAGGCCATGGGGTCGCCGTACCGGGCCTGGCCGTCCGCGGAGCCCGGCGGCACCTTCTACGCGCTCTACGCCGTGATGCCCGAGCTGCCGGACGATCTCACCACGGTCGACGTGATGCTCGGCCACGGTGACGTGGTGCACGACGTGCCGATCGGTGAGGGTGTGATGGAACCGGCCGTGGTGCAGGAGGATCCGATCCGGATGGGCGAGGCCTGGCCGCAGATCGACCAGGCGGCGGCCGCCGCGTCGTGGGAGCCGGAGAACGCGCTGCGCGACCTGCGGATCAAGAGCTCCAACGCCGACGGCTCGGTCACCGAGGAGACCGAGGACCGGACGACGACCGTGAACCTGTCGTCCGACGTGCTGTTCGAGGTGGACTCGGCGGAGCTGGGTGACGAGGCCGGGAGGGTTCTCCAGAAGGCGGCCGACTCGGTGAACGGGTCGGCCACCGGCGGCGAGATCAAGATCATCGGATATACCGACAGCACCGGAACCGACAGCCACAACCTGAAGCTCTCGCGGCAGCGGGCGCAGGCGGTGGCCACGGCGCTGAAACCATTGATCACCGTGTCCGGCGTCACCTATGACGTTTCCGGCCGGGGTGAGCAGGATCCGGTGGGCAAGAACGACACCGAGGCCGGGCGGGCGCAGAACCGCCGGGTGAGCGTGGTCTTCGGCGAGGGGAACGAGAAGTGATCGCCAAGGACGTCCGTCGCATCGCTCTGGTCGTGCTGGTGGGTGCGCTCGTCGTGGCCGTCGCCGGCTTCCTCTACTGGCAGGGCCGGTCCCGCACGCCGGACGGCAACGGCGGCGAGGCCACGCCCAGCGCGTCGCCCAGCGCGTCGTCCACCGTTGAAGCCTCCGGATCGACCGTGGCGGAAGCGACGCAGAAGTATCTGGGGGCCGACCCGCCCACGAGCGACGTGCTGGCCACCGAGAGCGGCGTCATCTACGCGTATTCCAAGGACGACTACCAGTCCTACGAGGCGCCCGGCACGCTCGAGGTTCTCGCCGTCGACGTGAGTGAGCAGTCCACCCACGTGCGTTTCCGGATGAAGGCGGAGAGCCAGACCCCGGTGCGCATCGACAATTACATCGAGACCAGCAACCCGGGCTTCCACACGGTGCGGCTGATCGCCGAGCAGGCCGACCTCTCGATGACCGGGGCCACCTGGCTGGGCGAGAACGACGCCTGGTCAGACTGCACCTGCGGCCGCCGCCCGAGCGAGGTCGGGCCGGACGGCGTCGAGATCAGTCTGCTGCTGCCGGCCCTGCCCGAGACGGTGACCGAGGTGCAGCTCCAGGTGCCGGGTTTCACGGCACTCACCGCGCCGGTGAGCCGGGCCTGAGGGAGAGACGGTGTCGGGAAGGTCTGTCCCCGGCTGGGTCGCCGACCTGATCGAGCGGCACGGTGAGATCGACTCGCTGCTCGTGCCGGCCTACATCGACCTGGACGAGAGTGCCCGGGTGGTGCCCTACCCGCAGGCCGTGTTCCTGGGATCGGCCGACGGATTCATCTGTCTCACCATCGACGAAGACACCGGCCAGCTGCACCTGGACCAGTGCGCACAGACGTTCCTGCCGCCCGAGCTGATCGAAGAGCCTTCCGTCCAGGCTACTTTCGTCGACCTGACGGAGAACTACCTGACCGGTGGGCGGTGGTCGAGGATCACCGCGGTCAGCTTCCACCTCGACGGCGACTCGGACCCGGAGCGCGGCCTGTTCCGCGGTGTGGCCCTGGAGTTCGAGGCCGGTGAGGGGGTCGTGCTGGACCCGTTCGCGTTCTCCGGCATCCGGCTCGGCACGACACCCGGCCTGAGCCTCTCGCTGGGCGGTCTGCCGGCCGCCCCGTCGCCTCTGCGGTACACGCGGACGCCGGCCTGAAGTCCGTCAGGCCGGCGCCGGTTTCAGCGAATCAGCGGGACTGGAGGGCGTCCAGCGCCACGGCCATCGCGGCGGCCAGCCGGCCGTCGATGCGGGCGCCGGGCACGTCCACCTCGTAGCGGTCGCGCAGCGAGCGCTTGCGCTGCGAGCTGAACAGCACCGAGCCCTGCGGGTCGGTGAAGTCGAAGTGGAACACGAACGGCGAGGGCAGGTCGCTCAGGACCGGCAGGAACTCCCACAGCCGGCGGGCGATCGCCACGTTCTTGTTGCGCTCCTGGCCGAACAGCTCCACCGGGCTGTTGGCGAACCCCAGGTGCCAGGTGCTGCGCAGCAGGGACTTGCCGAAGTCCTTGCGGAACCAGCCGATCGGCTGACCGGCGGCGTCCAGAACGTCGTAGGTGGCGCCGAGGTCGAGGCGCTGACGGGCCTTGAAGCTGAACACCGGCTGGGTGCGGGCCTCGTCGGTGTAGAAGGTGACCTCTTCCTTGAAGGCGAGGCGCTTCTGCTGCGCGAAGGCGAGCAGCTCACCGGTGCTGCCGTCGGGCAGGAGCTCCCGGATCTCGTACCGGTTGACCATCAGCGTGATCTTCTGGTTGACCGCGAAGCGTTCGGCGGTTTGCAGGGCGCTGCCCATCAGTGTTCCCCTCCATGGAAATGCCGTTCCGAGGCGGTCATTGTTGCGTATGGCGAGGTTTCGCGTGGGGTTTTCGTCGTCCACTGTTTGATGACTGTGTGTCACACAGTTCTGCGATCGCGTCGATATGACCCCAATACACCTTGACGTCATATTGCGCGATCTGAGAGTTTTTACCTGCACGGTTCTTCCGCATCGAGCGATTGTTCGTAACGGTGCGTTGGTTCCGCCAGATACCCAGCTTGGATGGCAGGCAACTCTGCGTGAGGCGACAGCCCGCATGAGTACCCCTCGGCTGCGGGGCCTGGGTGGCGCGACACAGAGCGCACCGCCCAGGCCTCGCCCACAACGTACACATCGGTCCCGAGTGGCCGGTCGGCGTCGATCGCGATCTCATTCCAGTCAGCGGCCCCGACTGTCACTCGACCGGGCGGGTATGTCACGGTTACCCGTCGGTGCGCCACGGTGGCCGTGAAGGTCGTCGAGTCCGGTTGCCCGTTCACTCAGCTCGCCTGTCCAGCCCGTCGTGAGAGGTATGGCCTTGATCATCCGTCGGCTCATCGGAGTCGTACTCGTCCTGCTCGTGCTGTTGGTCGTCATCGACCGGGTGACCTGGTGGGCTGCCCGCCGGGTGGTCGCGGAGAGAGTACAGAGCGAGGCCGGCCTGGCCGAGCGCCCGGAGGTCGAGGTCCACGGCTTCCCGCTGCTCACCCAGGCGCTGCGTGGTGAGTACGACCAGGTGAACGCCAAGGTCGACGATCTCAGCGTGCAGGACGGCGTGACCGTGGACGAGCTCGACGTCGAGATGCGGGGTATTCACGCGAGTCTCGGCGATCTGGTGAACCACGAGCTCGGCGACGTGCCGGTGGAGTCGGCGGTGGCCGACGCCACGGTGGGCTACGCGTCCATCGACAAGGTGGTCGCCGACAACATGCCCGACGAGAACCTGAAGGTGGAGTTCACCGAGGGCACCGACGGCCGGATCTCGATCACCGGCACCTACCAGAGCCCGCTGGGCAGCACCCAGATCCAGGGCGACGCCACGGTCACGATCAAGGACGGCGATCTGGTGCTGGAGCTCACCCAGGACTCCTTGCAGGACGTGCCCGCCACGCTGCGCTCCTCGGTCGCCTCGATGCTGAACCGTTCGTACCACCTGCCCGAGCTGCCCTTCGGGTTCGAGGCGCAGGACGTGACGATCGGCGGCGAGGGTGTGACGGTGCGGGCCACCACCAGCAAGGTCGAGCTGGGCTGACACCGCCCCGTCACCGCCCCGCCGTCGCACCGCCTGAAGGGCCGGGAATCCGCAGTACCGGGTTCCCGGCCCTTCGTGCGTCCCAGGCCGAGCGTTCTCCGAGAACATGGGCTAACTTGAGTGGAACAGACTCAACTCTGTGGGCGTTGACTCGAGCGGTCGTCCTGAACAGCACCTCGGAGGTAACTGACAACCATGGATCTGAAGCTCACCACCCGCAGCCAGGAGGCCATGGCCTCCGCCGTCCGGCGGGCGGCCACCGACGGTGCGCCGCAGGTTGAGCCGGCGCACCTGCTCGGCGCGCTGCTCGAGCAGCCCGACGGCGTCGCCCCCGCCCTGCTCCAGGCGGTCGGAGCCGACCCGCAGGCCCTGCGCCGCTCCAACACCACCGCGGTCGAGGGCCTGCCCCGGGCCAGCGGCTCATCGGTCGGCTCACCCAGCCTGGCCCGCTCCACCTACCAGGCGATGTCCGCTGCCGGAGACGTCGCCCGCGAGCTCGGTGACGAGTACGTCAGCACCGAGCACCTGCTGATCGGCCTGGCCTCGGGCGACAACCCGGTGCTGAAGGGCATCACCCGGCAGAAGCTGCTCGACGCGCTGCCCAAGGTCCGGGGCAACGCCAAGGTCACCAGCCCCGACCCGGAGGGCACCTACAAGTCGCTGGAGAAGTTCGGCGTCGACCTGACCGCCGCCGCGCGGGACGGGCGGCTCGACCCGGTGATCGGGCGGGACGCCGAGATCCGGCGCGTGGTGCAGGTACTCAGCCGCCGCACCAAGAACAACCCGGTGCTGATCGGTGAGCCCGGTGTGGGCAAGACCGCGGTGGTCGAGGGTCTGGCCCAGCGCATCGTGGCCGGCGACGTGCCCGAGAGCCTGCGCGGCAAGCGGCTGATCAGCCTCGACCTGGCCGCCATGGTGGCCGGCGCGAAGTACCGCGGCGAGTTCGAGGAACGGCTGAAGGCCGTGCTGGAAGAGATCAAGTCCTCCGAGGGCGAGGTCGTCACCTTCATCGACGAGCTGCACACCGTGGTCGGCGCGGGCGGCAGCAGCGACGGCTCGATGGACGCGGGCAACATGCTCAAGCCCATGCTGGCCCGGGGTGAGCTGCGCCTGGTCGGCGCCACCACGCTGGACGAGTACCGGGAGAACATCGAGAAGGACGCCGCGCTGGAGCGCCGGTTCCAGCAGGTCTACGTGGGCGAGCCGAGCGTGGACGACACGGTCGGCATCCTGCGCGGCCTGAAGGAGCGCTACGAGGCGCACCACAAGGTGGCGATCACGGACGCCGCTCTGGTCGCCGCGGCCGGCCTGTCCCACCGCTACATCCCCGGGCGGCAGCTGCCCGACAAGGCCATCGACCTGATCGACGAGGCGGCCAGCCGGCTGCGCATGGAGATCGACTCCTCACCCGAGGAGATCGACGCCCTGCGCCGTCAGGTGGACCGGCTGAAGATGGAGGAGATGGCTCTGGTCCACGAGGAGGACCCGGCCAGCCGTCTGCGTCTCGAGAAGCTGCGGGCCGACCTGGCCGACCGCTCCGAGCAGCTGGCCGGGCTGACCGCCCGCTGGGAGCAGGAGAAGGCCGGGCTGAACCGGGTCGGCGACCTGATGAAGCGGGTCGACGAGTTGCGCAAGCAGGCCGAGAAGCTGCAACGCGAGGGCGATCTCGGTGCGGCGTCGCGGCTGCTGTACGGCGAGATCCCGACCATCGAGAAGGAGATCGCCGAGGCACAGGCCGCCGAGGAGGTGGTCGACGAAACCGTCGAGCCGATGGTGAAGGACGAGGTCGGGCCCGACGACATCGCCGACGTGGTGGCGGCCTGGACCGGCATCCCGGCGGGACGTCTGCTGGAGGGTGAGAGCGCCAAACTGCTGCGGATGGAAGACGTGATCGGCGGGCGGCTGATCGGCCAGAAAGACGCCGTGCGAGCGGTTTCCGACGCGGTGCGCCGTTCCCGGGCCGGGATCAGCGACCCGGACCGGCCGACCGGCTCGTTCCTGTTCCTCGGCCCCACCGGCGTCGGCAAGACCGAGCTGGCCAAGGCCCTGGCCGACTTCCTGTTCGACGACGAGCGCGCCATGGTGCGCATCGACATGAGCGAATACGCCGAGAAGCACAGCGAGGCGCGGCTGATCGGCGCCCCGCCCGGCTACGTCGGCTACGAGTCGGGTGGCCAGCTGACCGAGGCGGTGCGGCGTCGTCCCTACTCGGTCGTCCTGTTCGACGAGGTGGAGAAGGCCCACCCGGACGTGTTCGACGTGCTGCTCCAGGTGCTCGACGACGGCCGGCTCACCGACGGCCAGGGCCGCACGGTCGACTTCCGTTCCACCATCCTGGTTCTCACCTCGAACCTGGGATCGCAGTTCCTGGTCGACCCGACCCTGTCGGACGAGGCCAAGAAAGACGCGGTGCTCACCACCGTGCGCACCGCGTTCAAGCCGGAGTTCCTGAACCGCCTGGACGACGTGGTGGTGTTCGACCCGCTGGGCATGGAAGAGCTGTCGCACATCGTCGAGCTCCAGATCAACCTGCTGGCGCGGCGTCTGGCCGACCGGCGGCTGGACCTGCACGTCACCGCTGCGGCCCGGGACTGGCTGGCGCTGACCGGCTACGACCCGGCCTACGGTGCCCGGCCGCTGCGCCGGCTGGTGCAGCGCGAGATCGGCGACAAGCTGGCCAGGGCACTGCTGGCCGGTGAGATCCACGACGGCGACGGGGTTCTCGTGGATGCCTCGCCCGCCGGGATCGACGGCCTGGTGGTGCGCCGGCTGGAGCCCGGTGAAGAGGTGGAATCGGTGGCCGGCTCGACGCCCACCGACGAGGGCGGCCTGATCGAGCTGGAGGCCGGGCCGTCGTTCTGATCCTGGTCACCGGCTCTTGAGCCGAACGCGTGAGGCCCCCTGCCGAATCCGGCAGGGGGCCTCACGCGTGACGGCTCTCGGATCGGGCTATTTCGCCGTCCAGACGATCTTGGTGCCGGAGGTCTTCACCAGCTGGAGCTTGCCGTCGCTGAGCAGCCGCAGCCGGTTGCCGCCCTGGCCCGCGGTCTTGCTGGTCCACGCGGTGGTGCCGTCGGAGTTGACCAGGGCCAGGTTGCCGTCGCTCTTCACGGTGAGCCAGTCGGCGTTCTTCTTGCCGGTGCTCCAGACCACGCCGCTGCCCTTCCGGGTCAGCGTGAGGTTGCCGTTGGCCTGGAAGGCCAGGCTGTAGGTGCCGTTCTTGGAGACCAGCGTGCGCCCGCCGCGGTAGAGGGCCGAGCCCTGGTTCAGGGTGGACAGGCCCTTGGCGTTCTGGGCCGGGGCCGTTTTCTGGGCCTTGCCGCCGGTCCAGGCGGTCTTGCCGGTGGAGATCGTGGTGATCTTCAGCTGGCCCTGGTTGGTGAGCTTGAGCGAGGCCGCGCCGCCGCTGCTGCCGGACGACCAGACCTTCTTGCCGTAGGCGTTGTACGACACCAGGTTTCCGGTGTTGGTGAGGGTGGTCCAGGCGGCACCCTTGCCGGTGCGCCAGAGCACCCGGCTGCCGGGCTTGCTGAGCGTCAGGTCGGTGCCCGACTGGGTCAGCGTGTAGAGGCCGTTGGCGCTGGTGATGGACTTGCCGTTGAGCAGGGCCTTACCGCTGGTGATGGACGACTTGGCGGTGGTGGCCGCCGGGGCCTTGGCCTTCTGCACGGCGAACAGCAGCTTGCGCGGCCACTTGGTGCTGACCTTGGTGACGGCGTCGGAGGTGGCGGCGCCGACGACGGCGGCCTGCACCTGCTTGGGCGTGGCCGTGGGGTGGTTCTGGAGGTAGAGCGCGACCGCGCCGGTGACGTGCGGCGTGGCCATCGAGGTGCCGGACAGCGTGGCCCTGGAGCTGTCGCTGTCGGCCCAGTCCGAGGTGATGCCCAGACCCGGCGCGTACAGGTCGACGCAGGCGCCGTAGTTCGAGAACCCGGTCTTGCGGTCGGTTCTGGTGGTGGCCCCGACCACGATCGCGGCCTTCACGTCGCTGGGCGAGACGGTGCAGGCCGGAATGCCCTCACCCGCGGCGTTGCCGTTGCCCGCGGCGATCACCACGGTGACGCCGTCGGCGATGACCCGCTCGACCGCGGCCTCGACCACCGGGTCGGCGCCGCCCTCGTTGGTCAGGCTGAGGTTGGCCACGGCCGGCTTGCCGCTCTTGTGGTGCGAGACGATCCAGTCCAGGCCCTCGGCCACGATCGAGCTGGTGCTGCCGCCCTCGCAGTCGAGCACCCGGATCGGCACCAGCGTGGCCTCTTTCGCCACGCCGTAGGTGGTGCCGCCGATGGTGCCGGCCACGTGCGTGCCGTGCCCCTCGCAGTCCTCGGTGCTGCTGTCGCCGTTCAGCGTGGAGGTGCCGCCGGAGACCCGGCCGCCGAAGTCCTGGTGGGTGCTGCGGATGCCGGTGTCGACCACGTAGGCGGTGACGCCCTTGCCGGTGTTGGTGTAGTAGTACGAGCCGTTCAGCGTGGCCGAGTGCTGGTCGATGCGGTCGAGGCCCCACTCGGCGTCGTCTTGCGTGCCGGTGGAGGTGTAGCGCTGGTTGACGGCCACGTAGTCGACTGCCGGGTCGTCGCGGATCTCGTCGAGCTCGCTGTCGGACAGGGTGGCCGAATAACCGCGCAGCGCCTCGGTGTAGCGGGTGTGGACGGTGGCGCCCGCCTTCTCGCCGCGCTCGACCGCCTCGGCCACCAGACTCTGCGAAGAGCCGTCGGCGCCGTCGACCCCGGCGGCGCTCAGTCCGGCCTGGTCTTTCAGCATGACCACGTACTGCCCGTCGATCGCGCCGGAGCTGCCGGAACCGACCAGCGGGGCCGGGGCGGACCGGCTGACGTCACCACCGAGCGAGGCCGGCAGGGCGCTGGCGACGACGGGCGACAGGGCCACCGCGGCGGCTGTCGCGGCGCTGAGCCCGACGGCGATCCTGATCAGCACCTTGCGGCGTGGGAGGGCCCGGCGAGCGGGTCGGGGATCCGTCACGCGCAGCAGCTTAGGGGGGTCCACCGACAGGACGCCGGACCCGGAACTTCGCAGAGTCGTCGAAACGGCACAGATGGTAGCCGCCCTCAGGTGTTTCGGTGAGAGGTTGATTCCCCCTTCTGGAGCGCCTATTTCCCCCTTGACTGAGATTTAAATTCAGGACGTCGCACGGCCCGGCGTGTCCTCGCCCCCGGCCGCATCGGCAGCGCGGTGACGTCGCGCCTTGGCCCGATTTCCGCACACCGCCATCGAGCACCACCGCCGCCGGTCCGCGGGTCGGTGAACAGCCAGCCGCAACCCGCGCCGGGGCAGGCCCCTACGGTGCCGGGCCGGGTGACGGTGAGGAAGTCCGCGGCGGTCCCGACGACCGCAGTCAGTGCGGTGCCGGTTCCTGTCTCGCGGCCGGCTCCGGTGGTTCCGTCGGGCACGGCCGTGCCGGCCGCCAGTCACGACCCGGTTCTGGTCGGAGCCGCCACCCGCACGCCGGTACGCCTGGAGTGACGGCGCGCCGGCGCGGGCTCCTCGTCGTCCTCAATCGAGAGTGGATCAGGTCAGGTCGACGATCACCGGTGCGTGGTCGGAAGCGCCCTTGCCCTTGCGCTCCTCGCGGTCGATCACCGCGGTCTTCACCCGCGAGGCCAGGGCCGGCGAGGCGAGCGCGAAGTCGATGCGCATGCCCTGCCGCTTGGGGAACCGCAGCTGCTGGTAGTCCCAGTAGGTGAAGGCGCCGGGGGTGTGCGGCCGCACCACGTCGGCGTACCCCGCGTCCACCACGCCGTTGAAGGCGTCCCGCTCCGGGCCGGAGACGTGGGTGCTGCCCTCGAAGGCGGCCATGTCCCACACGTCGTCGTCCTGCGGGGCCACGTTCCAGTCGCCGACCAGGGCGATCTGGGCCTGCGGGTCGGCGGTCAGCCAGTTTTGCCCGGCAGCCCGTAGCGCCTTGAGCCACTCCAGCTTGTACACCAGGTGCGGGTCGTCGAGCGTGCGGCCGTTCGGCACGTACAGGCTCCAGACGCGCACGCCGCCGCAGGTGGCGCCGAGCGCGCGGGCCTCGGCGGCCGGCGGGTCGCCCCAGCTGGGCATGCCCGGGAAGCCGCGCTCCACGTCGTCGATGCCGACCCGGGAGACGATCGCGACGCCGTTCCACTGGGAGTGGCCCAGGTGCGCGACCTGGTAGCCGATCTCCTCGAACCGGGCGGTGGGGAACTGCTCGTCCTTGCACTTGGTCTCCTGAAAGGCGACCACGTCGACGTCACTGCGTTCCAGCCAGGCCACGGCCCGGTCGATCCGCGCCCGCATCGAGTTCACGTTCCAGGTAGCGATCCGCACCCGGTGAGCGTACCCGCGCGGTTACGCATCACCCGAACGCACCGCGACCGTCCGGGTGACGGCCTCACGGCGCGTGGCCGCCGGATCGGGCGATACCCCGGCGCTCGACGCGAAGCGGGCCCCCTTCTCGTCAAGAAGAGCTACTCCAGGTGGGCGACGGGCAGTGCCGCACGGGTGCAACCGGTCACCGCGGGATGACTGATGGCTACCCCGTGCGATGAACTGACGTTCGATCGGGCAACGACTGGATGGAGCGATGGGACGTCTCTGGGTGACCATGAAGAGTCCCATGGCGCATGCCCTCACGGCTCTCGGCGTGCTCGTCGTGGTGCTGACCGGCCTCGTCCCGCTGTGGCTGGGCCGGCCCGCGGAACTGGCCGGGCTGAGCACGCTGCCCTGGTGGCTGTTCGCCATCGCCTTCACCGTGACCGACGCCTGCGGCATGACGGTCGGGATCCGGGGACGGCGCTACGCCATCACGCTCGGCGGCATTCCGCTGGCCGCCGGCCTTTATCTGTCCGATCCCGGCCCGCTCCTGCTCGGCCGTCTGCTGGGCGGTCTGCTCGTGGCGGCCTGGTTCCGCCGGCAGCGGCTGCGGGCCCTGGCCGGCAGCGCCGTCGCGGTGATCGCCGGCACCACCGTGGCCGAGCTGCTCTTCCGCTCGCTGGTGCTGGACCACGCGCTGCTCGGTCACACCGGCCGGGCGATGACGCTGGTCGTGGTCGGCGCCTCGGTGCTGGCCGAGTCGCTCCTGCTGCTGCGGGTGCGGCCGGTGCCCGGACCGGGCCCCGAGGCGGCCCGGCTGCTCGGCTGCGTGCTGGTCACCGGCGTGATCGGCGCCGCGATCGGCCTGATCCCGGTGCTCTCCGTGGACCGCGGCGAGATCGTGCTGCCCGGCGTCGTGCTCGGGCCCGCCCTGGTGGTGGGGTTCCGCGCCTTCGCCCTGCTCTCCGAACGGCACGCCCGGCTGAGCCGGCTGTACGAGCTGTCCGACGTGCTGGCCCGCACCCCGGAACCGGCCCGCGCGGTGCCGCTGGTGCTGGAGCGCTCGGCCGACCTGCTGAACGCCCGGTACGCCGAGCTGGTGCTGAACGACGACCTGCTGGTGCCCTGGGACCGCTCGCGACCGGGCCACCGGATGTGGGTGCTGCGCGCCGGGGAGCCGGTGACCGGTCCCCGCAGCGCCGCCTGCGCCATGTTCGCCCTGCCCTTCCCACCGGCCGGGCCGCTCCTGGTGCGGGGCACGGACGCCACCGAGAGCGCCTTCCTGCGCGAGCGGGGCATCGGCCAGGCCGCCCTGGTGCCGCTGCGGATCGGCGACCGGGCCGTCGGCCACCTCGTGGTCGGCGAACGTGGCGGCGGCGAGCGCGGTTTCACCGCCCCCGACCTGGCGCTGCTGGAGACCGTGGCGGGCCGGGCCGCCCTGGCCCTGGGCAACGGCCACGAGCTGGAGCGTCTCCAGTTCGAGGCCCGGCACGACGAGCTCACCGGGCTGCCCAACCGCCTGGACTTCCGCGCCCAGCTGGACGAGGCGGTGGAGGACCTGTTCACCGACGGTCGCCAGTGCGCGGTGATGCTGCTCGACTTCAACGGGTTCAAGGCGATCAACGACACGCTCGGCCACCACGCCGGCGACGCACTGCTGCGCGAGCTGGCCGGGCGCCTGCGCAAGGTGGCCGGGCGCGGCGTCACCATCGCCCGGCTGGGTGGCGACGAGTTCGCCGTGCTCGCGCCCGGTATGGGCGACGGCGCGGCCCGGGCCCTGGCCCGGCGGCTGCTGTCGGCGTTCGACGAGCCGGTCACGGTGGACGGGAACGAGCTGCGCGTGGGCGGTTCGCTCGGCGTCGCGGTCGGTCCGGAACAGGGCGACACCGGGGCCGAGCTGCTGCGCCTGGCCGACGTCGCGATGTACGTGGCCAAGGCGGCCGGCGGCGGGTACCGGATGTTCACCCGCGCCATGGACCTGCCCACCTCCCGGGTGCAGGCGCTGGGTACCGCCCTGCGCGAGGCGCTGGAGGCCGGCCGGATCGGGATCGCCGTGCAGCCGCTGGTCGATCTGGCCGACGGCGAGGTGTACGCCCTGGAGGCCCTGGCCCGCTGGCAGCACCCGGAGCTCGGTGAGGTGCCGCCGGAGGAGTTCTTCGCCGCGGCCGAGCGCAGCGGGCTGGTGTCCGAGCTGTCCCGCACGGTGCTCGACCAGGCGCTGGCCGGGGCCCGGGACTGGCTGGACACCGGGCGGCAGGTGCGGGTGGCCATCAACCTGGCTCCCGGCTGGCTGGCCGATCCCACCCTGCCCGATCAGATCACCACCGCGCTGGAGACCCACGACGTGCCGGCCGACCTGCTCTACCTGGAGTTCAGCGAGGCCGACGTGATCGACCAGCCGGAGACCGGGCACGGCGGCCTGACCGCGCTGAGCCGCCTGCGGGCGCTGGGCGTGCGGTTGTCGGTGGACGACTTCGGCACCGGCTACTCGTCGCTGACCTTCCTCAGCAAGCTGCCGGTGGACCAGATCAAGATCGACCGGTCGTATGTGCAGGACCTGCGGTCCGGCATCCGGGGCCGGGCCGTGGTGCAGTCGATCATCGACGTCGGGCGCAACCTCGGCCTGGAGGTCGTGGCCGAGGGCGTCGCCGACGCGCACACCCGGATCGAGCTGCGCCGGATGGGCTGCGAGTTCGGTCAGGGCTACTACTTCGACGCGCCGATGGCGGTGGAGGACCTGGCCTGGCGGGACGACGCGCAGGCGCCCCGGGTGGCCGGTTTCGGGCCCTGGCGGCTGGCGTTCCCACCCTCGCCCCGGCGCACGCAGCAGGTCCTGGGCCCGCTGGATACGCTGGCCGAATGCAGCTCTCCGACACCGACCCCACCATCGGTCCCCTGAGGGACGAACTGCGCGAGCTCATCCGTGAGCTCGCCGTCGTCCACGGCAAGGTCACCCTGTCCAGCGGCAAGGAGGCCGATTACTACGTCGACCTGCGCCGGATCACGCTCGACGGCAAGGCCGCGCCGCTGGTCGGCCGGGTCATGCGTGATCTGGTCAAGGACTGGGAGTTCGAGGCCGCGGGCGGGCTGACCCTGGGCGCCGACCCGGTCGCCACCTCGATGCTGCACGCGGCCGCGGCGGCCGGCGAGCGGCTGGACGCGTTCGTCGTCCGCAAGCAGGGCAAGGCGCACGGGCTCCAGCGCCGTATCGAGGGCGCCGAGGTGGCCGGCCGCCGGGTGCTCGCCGTCGAAGACACCTCCACCACCGGTGGCTCGGTGCTCACCGCCGTCGAGGCGCTGCGCGAGGCGGGCGCCGAGGTGATCGGGGTCGCGGTGATCGTCGACCGGGGCACCGGAGCGAAGGAGAAGGTGGAGGCCGAGGGACTGCCGTACCTCTACGCCTACGACCTCTCGGACCTCGGGCTCGCCTGATCCCTCGGGCCTGAGAAGCCGGCCTGAGAGATCAGGCCTGGGAAGGCGAACCGGCCCGCTGCCGCCGCCGGTCCACCACCAGCGTCACCACGGTGGCGGTGATCGCGACCGCGGCGATGACGTACGCGGCCCACTTCACCCACGGGACGTTGTGGGCCGCGTAGCCGAGCAGGATCATGCCGCTGCCCCAGATCAGGGCGCCGGCCACGTTGGCCACGAAGAACCGGGGATACGGCATGCGGCCGATCCCGGCGATGATCGGGGTGAAGGTGCGCACCCAGGGGATGAAGCGGGCGATGATGACGGCGAGCGAGCCCCAGCGTTCGTAGAACGCCTCGGCCCGGTGCACCCGGTCGGCGTTCTTACCGGCCCGGCGCAGCAGCCAGGGCCGCCCCAGGCGCCGCCCGGTCCAGTAGCCCACGGCGTCGCCGGCGACCGCGGCCACGGCCGTGCCGCCGGCGAGCAGCGCCAGATTCAGGTCGCTGCCCTGCTCGGCGGCCAGCAGCCCGGCCGCGAACAACACGCTGTCACCGGGGAGGAAGAACCCGACGAGCAGCCCGGACTCCACGAAGACCAGCGCGAACACGACCAGGTAGACGGTCAGTGTGGTCATCGAGGAGACGTCGGAGAGGCTCGCCCACCAGTGCGCCATCGGGTTGCCCGGCCTTGATCAGTGGCGCCGGCGCGGGCCCTCGTAACCCTGGTCGGGATGGTCCGGGTACTGCTGCTGCCCGTGGCCGGAACCGGTCTGCTGCCCGTACCCGTCGTTGCCCACCGGAATACCGCTGGGCACCGTGGCGTCGCCGCCGTACTGGTCGTCCGGGGCGTCCCAGTCGCCGTAGCCCTGCGCCTCGCGGTTGTTGCTGAAGCCGTTGTACTGGTCGTAACCGGTCTGGCGGGGCTGCGGGGCGAACTCGTCGCGGGTCAGGCCGGGCGGCGGGAACGGCTCCTCGCCGGCTTCCTGCGCCGCCTCGGCGGTGGCCACCGGGTCGGCGTCCGCGGCCTTGCGCTTGTGCCGCCAGGCCTCGAAGGCCATCGGGATGACCGAGACCACGACGAGCAGCAGCAGGCCGGCCTCGATGTGGTCGCGGAACAGCGGGATGCCGCCCAGCGCCCGGCCGAGCAGGGTGATGCCGGCGGCCCAGAGCAGGGCGCCGATCGCGCTGTAGGTGAGGTACTTGCGGCGGTCCATCTTGCCGACGCCGGCCGTGACGGTGATGAAGGTGCGCACCAGCGGGGTGAACCGCGCCAGCACGATCGCCACCGGGCCGTAGTGGTCGAAGAAGTCCATCGTCTTGTCGACGTACTCGCGCTTGAACAGCTTCGAGTTCTCTTTTTTGAAGATGGCCGGCCCGGCCGCCCGGCCGATCTCGTAACCGACCACGTTGCCCAGGAAGGCGGCGACGGTCAGCACGGCACAGGCGAACCACAGCGAGTGGTCGATGTCGCCCCGGCCGATGAACAGGCCGATGGTGAACAGCAGCGAGTCGCCGGGCAGGAAGAAGCCCAGGAGCAGTCCGCACTCGGCGAAGATGATGAGCGCACCGACCCAGAGGGCGACCCCACCCAGGTCGGTGAGCAGGGTGTCAGGGTTCAGCCACTCCGGCCCGAGGGCCATCGGCACGCTTGTCAGCAGCACGGCGCCCAGCCTACGGCGTCAGGCTGAACGCTTTCTGTCGGTTTCCCGGGTGCTCCGTTCACGACAGGCTTCAACGTGGTGGCCCCCACCCGGCGTTCCCCGCCGGTGCGGGATTCAGCCGCGGGGGCCAATCCGCCGTCTTCCCGCCTGGGGCACACGCATTGCGCTGCCCAGGACCGTCCTGGTCAGGTCCCCGGAACCCGGCGGGTGAGCTGCTTCCACGGCACCGGGAGTGCCCTTCGTCACTCCGGCCGGTGCGGGAGGATCAGCCGGTGAACGAGCACCCGGTCGTAGCCGGTACCCCAATGGTGGACGACGAGGAGCCCCGCAACGGGATCGGCGTGGGCCCGTGGCCCGGCCCCTGGCCCACCGACGCCCGCTACGACCCCGAGCTGCTGGAGCACGGCGACCGCCGCAACGTGGTCGACGAGTTCCGCTACTGGCGGGGGGAGGCGATCGTCGCGGAGCTGGACACCCGCCGGCACGGCTTCCACGTGGCCATCGAGAACTGGGCGCACGACATGAACATCGGCTCGGTGGTGCGCACCGCCAACGCCTTCAACGCGGCCGGGGTGCACATCGTGGGTCGGCGGCGCTGGAACCGGCGCGGCGCCATGGTGACCGACCGGTACCTGCACGTGAGCCACCATCCGGACGCCGAGGCGCTCACCGCCTGGGCGTCCGCCGAGAACCTGACCGTGATCGGCGTCGACAACGTGCCCGGCTCGGTGCCGCTGGAGACCGCCACCCTGCCCCGGGACTGCGTGCTGGTGTTCGGCCAGGAGGGGCCGGGCCTGTCCGAGGCCACGCTGGCCGCCTGCTCACAGGTGCTGTCGATCGCCCAGTTCGGCTCGACCCGGTCGATCAACGCCGGGGCCGCCGCCGCTGTCGCCATGCACGCCTGGATCCGGCAGCACGCGGTCATTCCTGCCGCAGCGCCGTGATCTTCCCGTCCTGACCGGATCGCACCCAGACCTCGGCCTGACCACCGGGTGTGGAGCGGTTCAGCACCCGAACCAGTTCCTCCGGGGTGACGACGGTGGGGCCGTGCAGCACCAGAGGCGCGTCGGGGTCGATCACCAGCTGGCCGGACAGGCCGGTGCGGGCCGGCACCAGCACCTCGCCGTCCCGCGTGTAGTCACCGGCCAGGAAGGTCACCCGCACCGAGCCCTGTTCGCTGCGCCCGGCGCTGATCCGGCCGAACGCCAGGCCGGTGCGGTCCTCGTCCTGCCAGGGCACCGGGGCGATCGGGCGGCGGTCGGCCGGGGCCGGAACCACCCGCACGGCCTGGTCCGGCCCGCCCCCCACGGCGGACAGCGACGTGGCGTCGAGCACCGACGGCGGGAGGGCCTCGGTCAGCCCGCTGACCAGGGCGACGGACGCGAGCACGCAGGCCACCGCCGCGGCCCAGCCGGCCCGGCGGCGCATGCGCAGACGGCTTCCGCGCCGGGTGACGGTGGCCAGGTCGCCCGCCCCCGGATCCGGCACGTCGCCCGGGGACAGCTCAGCCTCGTCGTCCATCAGCACCTCGCGGCCCGGCGGCTGACGCTGGAGCACGTCGAGCGCGTGCGTGCGGGCGGCCGTGGACACCCAGAAGGCGGGCGAGTCGCCGATCCGCGACCAGCGCGCGTGGGCCCGGGCCAAGGTGGCGTGGGTGACCTCGTGCGCATCGGCCCGGCTGCCGAGCTCGGCGTGGGCGGCCGTGAAGGCCGAGCGGTAGAGCTCCGGGAAGAGGATCTCGAAGTCGCCGGGGCGCCTCTTGGGGCGAGGTGGTGCCGGTGTTTCGGTGGTGGTCATCTCACCCGCCTTTTCCCCATCCGGAAGTGCCAGCAGGCTACTCGGCCCGGGATGGACATATCTCGCTATCGGGGCAGGTCATGCGGCATGTCAGCCGCAGGGGCGAGGAGCGTCTCGGGTGTACCGGCGATGGCTCACCCGGTGAACGACGCCCGGGCGGACCGGAACCGGTCACGCCGGGCGGTCACGATCTAATAACGCAGGGTCTCGTCTGTGAGCCCCCGCTGCGAAGGCGTTGCCGACCGGATGCCGACCGGACCCGCGGGTGCCGGTTGGTTGCGGGCGTGTCGTGCGGTCGGAGCGGGTCAGGAGATGTACTGCTCCGACAGGGCGGTGATCGTGCCGTCGCCACCCAGCCGGAACCAGACCCCGACGTCGCGCGGTTCCCCCACCGCCTCGAAGTTCTCGGTCAGCTGGGCCGTGGTGATCGGCCGGCCGGCGTCGACATCGACGTCCTCCGGGTAGCCGAGCAGCGCGTTGGCACCCCGCAGCGGGGCCTTCGGGTCGAGCCGGAAGTCGGTCGGCTCGGTGCCCTCCTTCTCGCCCTGGAGCACGTCGTCGAGTGGGTACTCGCCGCCGTTCATCGTCTTCGCCTCCTCGCCGAGGTAGAAGTACCCCGGCTGGATGCGCAGGGTCAGCGTGCCGTCCGCGTTCTCGGTGATGCCTTGCAGATAGCCGAAGGTCAGCCCCTCGGCCTCGGAGCGCACGGTGGTGATCGGGGTGTAGTCCTTCGGCGCGGCGGTGGCGGTCGCCGGCACCACCCGGGCCTGGTCGGTGGCGCTGAACGGGCTGCTCAGCACCACCGCCACCGTCACCACGACGGCGGCCGCGACCCCTGCGGCCCAGCCGGCCCGGCGGCGGCGCCGGATGCTGGTGCCCCGGCGCACGGCGTCGGGCAGGGCCCGCGCGGGCGGGGCCGGGATCTGGTCGGGCTTCAGGTCGTCGAACATGTCAGGCCTCCCGCATCTCGGTGGCGAGATGCCCACCGAGCGAGGCCAGGCCCCGCTGGGCGTGCTTGCGCACGGTGGTGATCCGCATCCCCAGGGCGGCGGCCGTGTCGGCCTCGGACTGGTCGGCCAGGTAACGCAGCACGATCACCTCACGCTGCCGCCGCGGCAGCCGCTCGATCGCCGCGGTGAGGTCCATCCGGTCCTCCAGGCGCGGGTCCCGGCCGGGCCGCTCCACGTCGTCGTCACCCAGCACCTCCCGGCTGCGCACCCGCCGCCGGGCGATGTCGATGGCCTGCGTGTAGGCGGTTCTCGCGACCCAGCCGTGCGGGGACCGGTTGATCCGGCCCCACCACGAGTAGGCCTTGGCCATCGCCTCCTGGGCCGCGTCCTCGGCCTGGGCCTGTGACCCGAGCACCTGGTAGGCCACCACGTACGCCTTGCGCCACAGTTCGGGGAAGAGCGACTCGTAGTCGGATCTCCCGGCCTCCGCCGTCATCGCACCGCCGTTTCCCGCCGTTCTCCGCAAAGACGGCAGGAACTCTAGTGGTGTGCGGGGAGTGCGGATGCGCGGCGGCGGCCGCCCGGTCCACGTCTGCCCGCAGGGGCAGCCGCGGACCGGAGGCCGTCAGCGACCCGTCACGGGATGTACTGCTCGGCCAGCGCGGTGACCTGGCCGCCGTTCGACTCGGTGTCGGTGTGCCGCAACCACACCGCGACGTGCTTGTTCTCCAGCTCGGCGAAGTTCTTCACCAGCTGGGTGCGGGTGATCGTGGTGCGCTTCAGGTCGTCCGGGTGGCCCAGCAGCTCGTTGACGCCGATCAGGCTGGCCTTGGTGGACACCGTGTAGGTGAACGGGTCCTGGGTGTCGTCGTGGGCGATCCGGTAGTCGTCGGGCGGGGTGATGCCGCCGTTCAGCAGCTTGGCGGCCTTGCCGTCGTAGAACTCGGCCTGGTCCAGGGTGATCCGCAGCTTGTCGTTCTTCAGCGTGACCTTGGTGAGGTAGCCGAACTCCAGGCCGTCCTTCGCGAAACCGTAGCTGTCCGTGGCCTTTGCCGGGATCGCCGAGAACGTGGTGGAGGCCGGTGACGCCTGGGCGGGCAGGGTCGCGGCGGTGAACGCCCCGGCCCCGAGGACTGCTGCGGCGAGGGCCAGTGAGATACGCTTGACAGACATGGGGTTTCTCCTGAGGTGCTGGTCGGCACGGGTACGGGTCGGGTGAATCTCTTCGCGAGGGCGGTGGCTGCAACCACTGCCCTCGCTGCTTTGTGCTGGTACTGCTGGTGTTTCGTCGTCCCACCGTGGCGGCCCCCAGCGGGAGCGCTCAGGCCGTGGTGCTGAACACGAACACACCCCTAAGACGTTCTGTAGCCCCTCGGGCAACGACACGACTTCGGTCACGGATTCGTAACGGCGTCGGGTAGGGGTTCTCGCCGTCCCTGATCGGGGTTCTTGATCCGAACCGCATACTCGGTATACCTTCGCTCTCGCCATACCGGGTATGCACTTGGGAGGGGAGTGCCGGGGAATGTCTGTACGACAGAGCCTGCTCGCGATCCTGGCGGAGGGCGAGCAGTACGGGTACCAGCTCCGGCACGAGTTCGAGCTGCGCACCGGGCGGACCTGGCCGATCAACATCGGGCAGGTCTATACAACCCTGAACCGCCTGGTGAGGGATGGGCTGGTGGAGGAGGCGGGTCGTCAGGACGACGGCTCGGTCAACTACCGGCTCACCTTCGCCGGGCGGGAAGAGGTGGAGAAGTGGTGGGCCACCGCCGTCGACCGGGGCGCACCGAACCGTGACGAGGTGGCGATCAAGGTGGCCCTGGCCGCCACCGCTCCCGGGGTCGACGTGATCGACGTGGTCTCCCGGCAGAAGGCCGAAACCCTGCGCGTGTTACAGGGTTACACGCGCCAGAAGCGCGCCCTGCCGGAGCCGTCCACGGGTGAGGACCTGGCCAGGTTGCTCGTGCTGGACAGCCTGATCTTCGCGGCCGAGGCCGAGGCGCGCTGGCTCGACCTGGTCGGCCAGCGCCTCACCGCCCGCTGAGAGCCGCAGCACCATCAAGACTTTCGCTCCCGGGTGGAGGGGGCGTGACGAAAAGGGGCAAGGTCATGAGCAGTGTTGACGTCCAGGCCGTGGAGCCGGCCGGGAGCGAGGGCCGGCAGCCGGTTCTGCTGAGCCTTCACGACGCCGCCCGGGTGCACGGGCAGGGAACGGCGGTGCCGGTGCACGCGCTGAACGGCGTCAGTCTCCAGGTGCGGGTGGGCGAACTGGTCGCGGTGATGGGACCGTCCGGTTCGGGCAAGTCCACCCTGCTGCACCTGGCCGGCGGTCTGGACGCACCGACCTCGGGTGACGTGGTGGTCGACGGGGTGAGCGTCGGCGGGCTCTCGGTGAAGGCCCGGGCCGCGCTGCGCCGCCGCAGCGTCGGCTACGTGTTCCAGGACCTGAACCTGGTGCCCGCCCTGACCGCGGCCGAGAACGTCGCTCTCCCCAGGGAGCTCGACGGGGTGAGCGGCCGTCAGGCCCGGCAGGAGGCCCGTGAGGCGCTGCGTGAGGTCGGCGTCGAAGACCTCGCCGACCGGTTCCCCGAGGAGATGTCCGGCGGCCAGCAGCAGCGGGTGGCGATCGCCCGCGCCCTGGTCGGGCCGCGTCGCCTGGTGCTCGCCGACGAGCCGACCGGTGCCCTGGACTCGCTGACCGGCGAGGCGATCATGCGGGTGCTGCGCGCCCGGGTGGACGCCGGTGCGGCCGGTCTCCTGGTCACCCACGACGCCCAGCACGCGGCCTGGGCCGACCGGATCGTGTTCCTGCGCGACGGCCGGATCGTGGACGAAACCGCCGACACCGTCAGCGTTTCCCGATGAGGGCTTGGATCCCCGCCTGGCGGGTGGCCCGCCGCGACGTCTGGCGGCACAAGGGCCGCAGCGCGCTGGTCGCGCTGATGATCGCGCTTCCGGTGCTCGCACTGTCGAGCGTGTCGGTGCTGTTCCGCTCGGACGACCGCGACCCGCAGGACGTGGTGCGGGTCGAGCTGGGCGTGCAGGCCCAGGCCGAGATCACCTACGCGGGCTTCGCCCCGGTCGTCCAGTCGCCGGCCGGCAACGGCTACGACTCCGGGACCGTCATCGGGGACGACAAGGAGGACGCCGGCGACGAGAACCTGCTCTCCACCGAGGAGTTCGAGCAGCGGGCGGCCTCGGTGATCTCGTCGCGCGACCAGCTGGTGCGCGACCGCACACTCGACGCCAACCGCAACCTGCGCTGGCAGGACCGGCTGCTCAGCGCCGGTCTGCGCGAACTGGACTACACCGGATCGGGTCTGAAGGGCCTGATCGAGCAGGTCTCCGGCCGTGCGCCCCAGGCCGCGGGTGAGGTGGTGGTCAGCCGGAAACTCCAGGACGCCGGTGTGCGCGTGGGCGACACCCTCACCTACCAGCCGTCGCAGAAGGACGAGGCCCGCACGCTCACCGTGGTCGGTGTCGTCGACGGGATCGACATCGAGAAGCAGGTCATCGGCCCGGCCGGATCCCTGTTCCCGGAGGGTGTCTTCCGGACCGAGGGCGGCTTCCTGACCTACGCCGGTGCCTTCGGCGAGGCCCGGCTGCTGGTGACCGGCCCCGACCCGGTCACCTGGGACCAGGTGCTCGACCTGAACCAGAGTGGCTCGGTGGTGCTGAGTCGCCAGGTGGTGGCCGACCCGCCCCCGTCCGAGCAGGTCCCCTACAACGACGGCGACTACGCGGTGGACGGCGAATCGGTGGGCATCGTCGCCGTCGTCATCGGCATGGTGCTGCTCCAGATCGCCCTGCTGGCCGGTCCCGCCATCGCCGTCGGCGCCCGCCGCAACCAGCGCACCCTGGCCCTGATGGCCTCTAGCGGGGCCGAGCGCCGTCATCTGCGGGCCGTGCTGCTCGCCTCGAACGGGCTGATCGGGCTGGTCAGCAGCGCGGTCGCGGCGGTTCTCGGGGCCGGGCTGGGCATCGCGATCATCGCCGTGCTGCGGGCCCACGACGTCACCTTCGTCCGCGTCGACGTGCGCCCGCTGGATCTGCTCGTGCTGGTCGCGACCGGCACGCTGACCGCGGTCGCGGCATCGCTGGTGCCGGCCCGGCAGGCCGCCCGGCTCGACGTGGTGGCAGCCCTGACCGGCCGACGTGACTACTCACCGCCGGCCCTGCGGGTGCCGGTGGCCGGGCTGCTGCTCGCGCTCGCCGGAACCGTCCTGGCGCTGGTGAGTTCCGGCGAGTACTGGACGTTCCCGACCGTTCTCGGGCTGGCCGTGGCCGAGGTCGGGATGGTGATGGCCTCCGGTGCGGTGGTGGCCCTGGCGGCCCGGCTGGCCGTGCGGCTGCCGTTCAGCGCCCGCTTCGCCCTGCGCGACGCGGCCCGCCAGCGCAGCCGCACCGCCCCGGCGGTGGCCGCGGTGCTCGCCGCGATCGCCGGTGGCAGTGCGGCGCTGGTCTACCTGGCCGCGCAGGACGACCACGACCAGCGGGAGTACCGGGCGAGCACGGCCACCGGCGTGCTGGTGGTCGGGGCCGACACCTACGGCGACAACCAGGCGGTGGACGCGCTGTCGGTGGCCGAGGGCGTGGTGCGCCGGGATCTGCCGGTCGAGAGCCTCCAGACCTTCAGGACCTCGGCGTGGGAAGAGGACGAGGGTGACGTGAACGTCAGCCTCACCCCGCTGATGCCCGACGATGTCGAGTGCCCCGGCACCGCGATGGAGGGCATCGCCAGTGTGGTCATGCCCGGCGACGACGAGGTGTACAAGGAGGGCACGCCCGGACCGTGCGGAGGCCGCAGTGACCCCGGCACGCTGGAGTTCGGCTACGGCAACGTGTTCGACGACGGCACGGCGGTCGACCTGATCACCGGCGGCCAGGCACCCACCACGGTGGCCGCGCTGCGGGCCGGCACGGTGGTGAGTACCGACCCGGAGATGATCTGGCCGGACGGCACGGTGCACGTCGCGGTCGAGCGCTACACCGAGCGCAACGACACCCCCTCGTCGGTCACCACGATCACGCTGAAGGCGGTCCTGGCGGGTGCCGGCGAGTCGAACATCAACGGCCTGGTGTATCCGACGGCGGCCGCCGAGAAACTCGGAATCGGCCTGGAAGACGGTGGTTTCGTGGCAGCCACGACCCGGATGCCGACCACGGCGCAGGAGGAACGGACCGACGAGGCGCTGCTGCGCGACGCCGGCCTGGGACTGAGCCTGGAGCGGGGCTACGTCAGCCACTACGGAACAGGCCTGCTGTCGCTGCTGGTGGCGGCCGCGGTGATCAGCCTGATCGGCACCTTCACCGCGGTCGGGCTGGCGGCGGCGGAGACCCGGGCCGACGTGTCCACCCTGGCCGCGGTGGGTGCCGGGCCCGGGGTGCGGCGCCGGCTCGCCGCCGCGCAGGCCGGCGTGATCTCCGGCCTGGGTGGGGTTCTCGGGGTGCTGAGCGGCATCCTGGCCGGCTGGGTGCTGGTGCGCATGCAGCAGGACTGGACCGCGGGCTACGGCGACGAGAACCTCTGGCGGCTCGTGCTGCCGTGGAACTACCTGCTGGCCGTCGGCCTCGGAATCCCGTTGCTGGCCATGGTGATCGGGTTCCTGACCACCCGGTCGCGGCTGGCCGTGGTGCGGCGGCTCGGGCAGTGAGACTCCGCGCCGCCGGGTGGAGGGCCCGGCGGCGCGGCACCTGCGGACTGCCGTCCGCCGACGTGGATCAGACCAGGTCGATCAGGCTCTCGATCGACGGCACGATGTGCGACGGGCGGAACGGGTAGCGCTGCACGTCGTCGCGGGTGGTGGAACCGGTCAGCACCAGGAAGGTCTCCAGGCCCGCCTCCATCCCGGCGATCACGTCGGTGTCCATCCGGTCGCCCACCATCGCGGTGTACTCGGAGTGCGCGTCGATCTTGTTCAGGGCGCTGCGGAACATCATCGGGTTGGGCTTGCCCACGATGTACGGCTCCCGGCCGGTGGCCCGGGTGATCAGCGCCGCGACCGCGCCGGTGGCCGGCAGCGGGCCCTCGGCCGACGGGCCGGTCGGGTCCGGGTTGGTGGCAATGAACCGGGCACCGGCCTCGACCAGGCGGATGGCCTTGGTGATCGCCTCGAACGAGTAGGTGCGGGTCTCGCCCAGCACGACGAAGTCCGGGTCGGTGTCGGTGAGCACGTAGCCGGCCTCGTGCAGGGCGGTGGTCAGCCCGGCCTCGCCGATCACGTAGGCCCGGCCGCCGGGCACCTGGTCGGCCAGGAACTGCGCGGTGGCCAGGGCCGACGTCCAGATCGACTGCTCCGGCACGTCCAGCCCGGAGGCCAGAAGCCGGGCCCGCAGGTCACGCGCGGTGTAGATCGAGTTGTTGGTGAGCACCAGGAACGGTGCTTCCTTCTCCTGGAGACGCCCGAGGAACTCGGCGGCACCCGGCAGGGCCAGGCCCTCGTGCACGAGCACCCCGTCCATGTCCGTCAGCCAGCAGCGGATCTCCCGAGTGTTCATGCCGTTTCTCCTCGCTTCATGGGGCTCCGTCCGGTTCCGTCCGGATTTCGGCTCTGCGCTGAAGGCCCGCGCCCGAACCGTACTGGTCGGATGGTGCCGTCCGCTGAGGTGGCCGGATCAGCCGGTCAGCGCGGCCAGGTCAAAAGCCTCGGCCAGCGCCCGCATTCCGGCGTCGCCGGGGTGCAGGTGGTCGCCCGAGTCGTGGGCGGCGCCCATCCGCTCCGGGGCCGCGGGGTCGGCCACCGCCGCGTCGAAGTCCACCACGGCGTCGAAAACCGTTGTGCTGCGCACCCAGTCGTTCACCAGGCGGCGCTGCTGCTCCTTCTCCGGGCTCAGGCACCCGCCCTCACAGGTGAACGGGGTGAGCGTGGCCCCGACCACCCGCAGCCCGCCGGCGTGCGCGCGGTCGGCCAGGGTGGTCAGCCCGGCGATCACCGTGGTGGCCGGGGTGCCGGTGCCGATGTCGTTGATGCCCAGGGCGATCACCACCACCCGGACCTCGGGCCGGGCCAGCACGTCGTGCTCGAACCGGCGCAGGCCGGAGGCGCTCGGCGAGCCGCAGTTCACGTTCTCGGACGTCAGCCGGTTGCCGCCGATGCCCTCGTTGAGCACGCCCAGGCCGGCGGTGGCGGTGTTCCCGCGCATCCGGGCCGCCAGTAGGTCGGGCCAGCGCCGGTCGTGGTCGGGGGTGGATCCGATGCCCTCGGTGATCGAGTCGCCGAACATGCTGACCGAGCCCTCGCCGCCCGGGTCTGGCACGTCGACGCCCTCCAGCCAGTACCAGGACCGCACCGAGTCGGTGAAGGCCGCGCCCGAGGTGCGGCCGGCCAGGTCGCCCGGGCCCAGGAAGGTGGTGGCCACGGCCCGCGCGTGCCCCGAGGTGGCCACCGTGGCGCCCTGCGTCACCACGTCGACGGCCAGGGTGTCGCCCAGGTCGATGGGCAGCTCGACCGGGTCGCTGATCACCCGCCCGCCCGGCGGCACCTCGGCCCGGGCGGCACCGCTGAAGGTCACCTCGTGCACGGTGCCGGTGGTCAGCTCCGGTGCTCCCGTCTTTACGGCCAACGCCACGGTGACCCGGGCCAGCTCCAGCGGTTCGGTGCCGAAGGTGTTGACCAGGCGCATCCTGATGCTGCTGCCGCCGAGGGTGGGGTGCACCAGCTGGCGAACGGTGCGGCCGGTGACGTCGCGGTCGGCGGTGTCGCTCAGGTCCTGGACGGCGGTGCTCCAGGCACCGCTCCAGCCGGCCTGCACGTGCTGCGGTGCGGTGACGGTGGTGGAGGGGCGGGGGACTTCCGCGGCCGGGCTGGAGGCGACGGTCCCGCTCTCGCCCGGGAAGGCCGCGGTGATGCAGTCGCCGTGGTCGCCGGAGCCGACCGGGACCGCGGCCAGCCCGGTTTCGTGACCGGTCGTCACCAG
Organism: Kineosporia corallincola; assembly: GCF_018499875.1. Taxonomy (GTDB): domain Bacteria; phylum Actinomycetota; class Actinomycetes; order Actinomycetales; family Kineosporiaceae; genus Kineosporia; species Kineosporia corallincola. The sequence goes on from NZ_JAHBAY010000013.1 coordinate 117,095, forward strand.
GATGGCCGTTCCGGTGATCGCCCCCACGGAGAACAAGGCCAGCGACGCGGTGAGTGCGCGACGACGCGTCTTCTTCACTGGCCCTCCCGGACGGAAGCGTGATTCTTGATCGGCACGTCGGTGGGCCCGCTGGAGACAACTGTCCGATATGCGATCCGGTTCCGGGCGAACATGGGCGATCCGGAGGCCGAATCCTGGGGACGTGTGGGTCGCCGTTCGGCACTCGTACGGCCCCGGCGGCGGGCCGCGAACAGGTGTCGTGTGGGACCAATGGGCCACCCGCGGTCCCGCACGGGCATGGCGGGTGGACGACGAGGGCGGTCACGACGCACCCGAACTGCTGCCGAGGCGGCCCCGAGCCGAGCCAAGCTGAGCCCGAGCGGCCGGGGCCGTTCCGAGCCACCACCCCGCGCCGCACCACCCGCGCCGCACCACCCGCGCCGCACCACCCGCGCCGCACCACGCGCGCCGCACCACCCGCGCCGCACTACGCGCGCCGCACCACCCCGCGCCGCACCACGCGCGCCGCCGACCAAGGGCCCTCGAGAAGCTTCCGGAAGTTGCCTGGGTCACTGACCTTTGACCTAGAACACGCGTTGTCTAACTCACGTCCGCCCGGCCGGAACGGGAGTGACCTGGGCGACATCCGGGGGCGTCGCGGGGTCCGGAAAGGTCTCATTGGTCACGGAAGTCGCCAACGTCACGCCACTTGTCCGGACAAGTTGGACACGACCGCTTGACGATTGCGACCGGAGTCCTCTTGTGTGTGACATCGGCTAGTGCAAGCGAACATTCGCGTCCCCGAAAGCATGGCCAGGACCTCACCTAACGACGGGCCCACGGCCCGTTCGCGTGCAAGGATCGCCACAGCGAGAGCGACAAGGCCCGCCCGGGGCAGTCGCCTGACCGTGCACCGGTGTGGGTGGCCCTGGCGGACTGCTGGCTGATGAACCGCACGCGACGAAACCGCACAGGAGCAGGCTGATGCCGATTGCAACCCCCGAGGTCTACGCGGAGATGCTCGACCGCGCCAAGGCCGGGTCCTTCGCCTATCCCGCCATCAACGTGACCTCTTCCCAGACTTTGAACGCCGCGATCCGCGGCTTCGCCGAGGCGGGCAGCGACGGCATCGTGCAGATCTCCACCGGTGGGGCCGAATACGCTTCGGGCCCGACGGTGAAGAACATGGTCACCGGTGCGGTGGCTCTGGCGTCGTTCGCCCACGAGGTGGCGAAGAGCTACGACGTGAACATCGCGCTGCACACCGACCACTGCCCGAAGGACAAGCTCGACGGCTACGTCCGGCCCCTGCTGGCGATCAGTCAGGAGCGGGTGGACCGCGGCGAGAACCCGCTGTTCCAGTCGCACATGTGGGACGGCTCCGCGGTCCTGCTCGACGAGAATTTGAAGATCGCCTCCGAGCTGCTGGAGCGCGCCGCCGCTGCGAAGATCGTCCTGGAGGTGGAGATCGGCGTCGTCGGTGGTGAGGAAGACGGTGTGGCCAACGAGATCAACGAGCACCTCTACACCACCGTGGCCGACGCCAAGGCCACCGTCGAGGCCCTCGGCCTGGGCGAGAAGGGCCGCTACATCACGGCTCTCACGTTCGGCAACGTGCACGGCGTGTACAAGCCGGGCAACGTGAAGCTGCGCCCGGAGATCCTCAAGGAGATCCAGGACGAGATCGGCAAGGAGTACGGCCGGGAGAAGCCGTTCGACCTGGTGTTCCACGGTGGCTCGGGGTCGCTGCCGGAAGAGATCTCGGCCGCCGTCGATCACGGCGTGATCAAGATGAACGTCGACACCGACACTCAGTACGCCTTCACCCGCCCGGTCGTGGAGCACATGTTCCGCAACTACGACGGCGTGCTGAAGGTGGACGGCGAGGTCGGCAACAAGAAGCAGTACGACCCGCGGGTGTGGGGCAAGGCCGCCGAGGCCGGTCTGTCCGCGCGCGTGGTCGAGGCCTGCGAGGCGCTGCGCAGCGCCGGCACCAAGATCAAGTAGTCCGGGGAACGGCCGGTCTCGCGGGAGGCCGGCCTTTTCTCTGGACAGGTACCTTGCCGCGCAAGGTAAGATGCTGTGCATGGCTGAAGCGCTGGACATTTCTTCCGCGCTCCGCCGGGGCACCCTGGAGTTCTGTGTTCTCGCCCTGGTCGAGCACGAAGACCGCTACGGCCCGGAGATCGTGCAGCGGCTGGCGGCCGAGCGGCTGGTGATCAGCGAGGGCACGCTGTACCCGCTGCTGTCCCGGCTGCGGCGTTCCGGCTGGGTGAACACCACCTGGCAGGAGTCGGCGAGCGGGCCGCCCCGGCGGTACTACTCGCTGGCCGAGGCGGGGCGCCGGGCACTGCACGACTTCCGGGCGGAATGGAACGGCTTTCGCGACGCGGTGGACCGGATCACGGGATTGGACGCACGGTGACCGAGATGACGATCAGAACCGACGCGCTGGTGCGCGACTACCTGGCAGCCCTGGAAAACGCCCTGGGAGACCTGAATCCCGGGCAGCGCGCCGAGCTGCTCGACGACCTGCGCGGTCACATCGAGACCGAGCGGGCCGCCCTGCCGGAAGACTCCGAGGCCGGGGTGCGGCAGATCCTCGACCGGCTGGGCTCCCCGGAGACCGTGGCCGCCGCGGCCCGGGTGGAGGGGCAGCAGACGCCCGAACCCACCGGCGCTCCGCAGTACGTGCAGCACCCGCAGGCTCCACGGTTCGGGCAGCCGGGTCCGCCCGCCGCCGGCCCGTCCTCCACGGACGGCCGCCGCATCGTGCTGATCGTGCTGGCGGTGGTCGGGGCGGTGCTCGGGCTGATGTTCCTGCTCGCCGTGGTCGCGGCGCTGATGTTCGTCGGCGGCGAGACCGTTCCGGCCGAGCAGACCGGGCCGGACGTCGTGGTCACCCAGTCCGCGCCCTGAGCGCGCCCTGACCACAAAGGTTCTGACAGGCGTCCAAACATGGCGCGCGCGTAACCAGGTCGCTGGGGCACACTGGGGCCCGTGACCACGCATCAGAACCTGCTGAACTCGCCGCCGCCCACCCTGCTCCCCGACGACTCGGTGTCGCGCGACGCGATCGAGGCCGGCGCCCCGCTGGAGAACGTGGCGGCCGCCAGCCCGGCGCAGTGCCTGCCCTGGGCCGCCCTGGCCGAGCGCGCGCTGGAGGCCGGCAACGACGTGGAGGCCTACGCCTACGCCCGCACCGGTTATCACCGTGGTCTCGACGCGCTGCGCCGCAACGGCTGGAAGGGCCACGGCCCGGTGCCGTGGTCGCACCTGCCCAACCAGGGCTTCCTGCGTGCTCTCGCCGCCCTCGGCCGCGCCGCCACGGCCATCGGTGAGGACGAGGAGCGCGAGCGCATCGCCAAGTTCGTCGCCGACTGCGACCCCGAGGCCGCCGACGCCCTCAATGTGCTGAGCTGGGCGGTTCAGCGCTGAGCCCGACCTCCCGCGGCAACGGCCCGGTCGTCGTCGTGGGGGCCGGCATCGCCGGCATCGCCTGCGCCCGGCGTCTGCACGACGCCGGGCTGCGGGTACGGGTGCACGAGCGCGGCCGCCGGATCGGCGGCCGGATGGCCGTGAAGACCGAGTACGTGGGCCCGGTCTCGTCGTTGTCGGTCGGTCATGCCGTCGACATCGGCGCGCCCTACTTCACCGTGCGCGAGGCTCTGTTCGCGCACGTCGTGGCGGCGTGGCAGCACGCCGGGCTGGCCCAGCCGTGGACCGACCGGTTCTCGGTGTACGACGAAAAGGGCCTGCGCCCGGGCGAGGCCGGCCCGCAGCGCTGGTCCACCGTGCCCGGTTCCGGCGGGGTGCGCGGCCTGGTCGAGAACCTCGCGCAGGGGCTGCGGATCGACACCGCCCACCTGGTCGGGTCGGTCACCGTGGAGAACGGGATCACGACTGTGGACGGCGAACCGGCCGCGGCCGTGGTGCTGGCCATGCCCGACCCGCAGGCCGAGCGGCTGCTCCCGGCAGGCATCGCCTCCGCGCTCGGTGTGGACGGCAGTGATCAGCACCCGGTGCTCTCGATGTGGGCGTCGTGGGGCGGTCGCTGGTGGCCGGAGTTCGACGCCGTGTTCGTGAACGCGTCCGACGTCATCGCCTGGATCGCCGACAGCGGCCGCAGTCATGCCGACGGGGTGCCGGTTCTCGTCGTCCACAGCACCGCGCCGTTCGCCCGCGAGCGGCTGACCGACCCGGGCACCGGCATCGAGCCGATGCTGACCGAGCTGGGTCGCCTGTTCGGCACCGACCGGCCTCCGCCACCCGAGTGGGCTCGCATCCACCGCTGGTCGTTCGCCGCACCGGTGCGCACCCACCTGGAGCCGTTCGCGCTGCACGACGACGCGCTGATCGGCGTCTGCGGTGACGCCTGGGGCCCCCGGTCCCGGGTGGAACAGGCCTGGATGTCCGGTAACGGCCTGGCTGAGCAACTGCTCAAACACCTCGGGTAAATCCGGCCCCCGATCCGGGTATTCACTGCCGTCGCGGTAGCATCAATCACCGGACCCCACACCCAGGGGTGGATTAGAGGAGCCCGGTCATGCCCGCGATCGTTCTGGTCGGCGCCCAGTGGGGCGACGAGGGTAAGGGCAAAGCCACCGACGCCCTCGGCGCCGAGGCTGACTACGTCGTCAAGTTCAACGGCGGCAACAACGCGGGTCACACCGTGGTCGTCGACGGCGAGAAGTACGCCCTGCACCTGTTGCCCTCGGGCATCCTGACGCCGGACTGTATTCCGGTCATCGGCAACGGCGTGGTCATCGACCTGGCCGTGCTCTTCCAGGAGATCGAGGGGCTCACCGCGCGCGGCATCGACTGCTCCAAGCTGCTGATCTCGGCGAACGCCCACCTCATCCCGTCGTACAACCGCACGCTCGACAAGACGGTCGAAAGGTTCCTGGGCAAGCGCAAGATCGGCACCACCGGTCGCGGCATCGGGCCGACCTACGCCGACAAGATGAGCCGCGTCGGCATCCGCGTGCAAGACCTGTTCGACGAGAACATCCTGCGGCAGAAGATCGAGGGCGCCCTGGAGGGCAAGAACCCGCTGCTGGTCAAGGCGTTCAACCGGCGCGCGGTCACCGTCGACGAGGTGTTCGACGAGCTCATCGCCTATGCCGACCGGATGCGCCCGATGGTCACCGACACCGGCCTGACCCTGGTGAACGCGCTCGACCGGGGCGAGATGGTGCTGTTCGAGGGCGGGCAGGCCACCCTGCTCGACGTCGACCACGGCAACTACCCGTTCGTCACCTCGTCCAACGCCACCTCCGGCGGCGCCTGCACCGGTTCCGGCGTGCCGCCCACCCGCATCGACCGGGTGATCGCCGTGGCCAAGGCCTATGCCACCCGCGTCGGCGAGGGCCCGTTCCCGACCGAGCTGCACGACGAGTGGGGCGACCGCCTGCGCAACGTCGGCGGCGAGTTCGGCACCACCACGGGCCGTCCGCGTCGTTGTGGCTGGTACGACGCCCCCATCTCGCGGTACGCGGCTCGCGTCAACGGTGTCACCGACTTCGTGCTGACCAAGCTCGACGTGCTCACCGGCATCGAGCGCATCCCGGTCTGCGTGGCCTACGACGTGGACGGCGAGCGGCACGACGAAATGCCCATGACGCAGACCGGTTTCCACCACGCCAAGCCGGTCTACGAGTACTTCGACGGCTGGACCGAAGACATCTCCGCGGCCCGCACGTTCGAGGACCTGCCGAAGAACGCGCAGGCCTACGTGCTCGCGCTCGAAGAGATCTCCGGTCAGCGCATCTCGGCCATCGGGGTCGGCCCGAGCCGTGAGCAGACGGTCGTGAGGTATTCGCTGCTGCCCGATTGACCTTCACATGTGGGACGACGCCGGCTTTTTCATGACCCGGCGTCGTCCCACATTTTTTACAGCTCCTGGGTCAGGCCGCTGCGCAGGATGTTCAGGCTCTTGGTCAGGAGCCGGGACACGTGCATCTGGGACACCCCGACCTCGGCGGCGATCTGTGACTGCGACATGCCCTTGCCGAAACGCAGCTCCAGGATGCGGCGTTCGCGCACCGGCAGCCGGGCCAGCAGGGGGCCCAGGGTGGCGCGCTGCTCCACCAGTTCCAGGCCGGCGTCTTCGAAGCTCTTGCCGATCCGGTCCGATTCCTCGGCTGTGGTCTGCAACGGCACGGTGATGTAGGCGCTCGCCGTCTCCAGTGCCTCCAGCACGAGATCCGGATCCACGTCGAGGTATTCGGCGATCTCGCGGACGGTGGGGGAGCGGTCGAGGGTGTGGGTGAGGCTTTCGCGGGCTTCGGAGACGCGGCGGCCGAGGTCTTGGATGCGGCGGGGGATGCGCATGGCCCAGCCGCGGTCGCGGAAGTGGCGGCGGATTTCGCCGACGATGGTGGGGACGGCGAAGGCGGCGAAGGCTCCGCGTTGGGGGTCGAAGCGGTCGACGGCGTGCAGGAGGCCGATGGTGCCGACCTGGACGAGGTCGTCGTAGGGTTCGCCGCGGCCTTTGAAGCGTTGGGCGAGGTGGTGGACGAGGGGGAGGTGTGCCTCGATGACGGAGCGGCGCAGCTGCTGGTACTGCGGATGCGTCTTGGGCAGGCGGGACAGGCGCTGGAGGTCCGGATCGGCCGGCGGCACCGCCCGGTCCGGGTCGGCGACCAGTGAACCGTCCGGGTCGTCGGGATCGCCCGGGTCGTCGGAATCACCCGGCCGGAGGGCGGATTCGTCGTCGAGGTCTTCCGGATCACTGGGGACGGCCACCCGCGCCTGTTCGTCGGGTTCCTCGGGGTCGGCGGGCCCGGCCGGAGCGCCGGGTGCCGTCGGGGTGCTCGGCCGGACCGGGACGGGCCCGGTCCGGTGCCTGACGATCTCGGGCAGGTCGGGCTGGCTCCGGGGCAGTATGCGCAGGCGGGCGTCGGCGTCCGGCTGAAGGCTCACCTCTCGGCCCGCCCCGGCACACTGAGTTTGATCCAGGCCCCGCCGGTGCCGGTGCCGGTGACCACCTCGCCGGCCAGTGCCCGCAGCACCGACCAGGAGAAGCTGGCCTCGCGCGGAAGTTCGCCGACCGGGCCGGAGATCGTGACCGACAGGCTCTGCCCGCCGACCAGGCCCACCTCGAAGGCGGCGTCGAGCGTGCGCCCCGGATGCGCGCGCCCGGCCAGCAGCAACGAGCAGGCCTCGTCGACGGCGATCCGCAGATCCTCGATCTCGTCGAGTGTGAGGTCGAGGCGGGTGCCGAGGCCGGCGGCGGCGGTGCGCACCACGGCGAGGTAGGCCGGATCGGCCGGGACCCGCAGCTCCACCGTGTCGAGCTTCCGTCCGGTCTCGACGACGTCGGAACGCTGCCTGCCGAGAATTGTGCTCACATCCCCCCGTGACGAAGACCGGCCCTGCTCGTAGCGGTGCGCGGATCGTTCGTCACGGAACGATACCAATGTCACCATCGGAACAGGGTAGTGCACTCAGAGTTGTAGTTGTCCAGGCCTCAAGGGAAGCCCAAGCTACAGATCTCACTCGGCCGATCACGAGTAGTGAAGCCCCGTACCCGGACGGCCGCTCGGGTAATTCTGCCCGTCCAGGGGCGCATCGTCCGCCGTTTCCGGCGTCGATGAGAGCTTTATCAAGGACGGGATCGAGGTTCGCACACCCCTGCACCGCGCGTGCAGTACCGCATAGTTCGCATTGGCCGCGAATCGCCCCCCGCGATGCGCCCGGCCTGCCGGTGTGCCGGATCAGCCCTCGGTCAGGGCCTCTTCGCGATGCCGGGCGTTGCCGGTGTGCCCGTCGTCCCCGGTTGTCGTCGTGCGCACCACGGTGACCCCGGAGCCCTGGGTGTGCCCCGCGTAGACCGCGATCAGCACACCGAGCATGCCCAGGCCGACCGCCACCAGGTTGGGCGAGTTGTAGCCCCAGCCGGCCGCGATGGTCAGGCCGCCCAGCCAGGCGCCGAGGGAGTTGGCGATGTTGAAGGCCGCGTGCATGCTGGCGGCGGCCAGGTTGGGGGCGCCGCCGGCCATGCTGATGATCCGGTTCTGGAGGGCGGGGAAGGCCATCGTGTTGCTGAACGGGAACAGGAAGATCAGCACGGCGGAGGCGATCCTGCTGCTGGAGGCGAAGAAGAAGATGCCGGCGATGACCACGTTCGCGGCCATCGCGCCGTAGATCACCGGGGTGGCGTCGAACCGGTCGGACAGCCGTGCGCCGATCAGGTTGCCGAAGGTCATGCCGAGCCCGAACAGCACCAGCAGCGGCGTGATGCTCGATTCGGCGTAGCCGGCCACCTCGGTCATCATCGGGGCGATGTAGCTGAAGGTCGCGAAGGTGGCGCCGCCGCCGATGGTGGCCACGCCGAGCGACAGCCAGATCTGCTTGTTCCGGAAGGCGCCCAGCTCGTGCCGCAGGTGCGGGGCGTCCGGCGAGGACGGGTCCACCCGCTCACTGCGCGGCACGGCCGCCAGCACGCCCAGGGCACCGATCAGCTCGACCACCGCGACCAGCACGAGCACCAGCCGCCACGACGTGTTCTGGCCGATGTAGGTGGTCAGCGGCACGCCCACCACGTTGGCGATGGTCAGGCCGGCGAACACCACCGCCATCGCCTGGCTCTTCTTCCGGGCGACCAGGTTGGACGCCTGCACCGCGGCGACCCCGAAGAACGCCCCGTGCGGCAGGCCGGACAGGAATCGCATCACCAGCAGGCCGTAGAAGCCCGGCATCAGGGCGGAGACCAGGTTGCCCACCGCGAGGGCCACCACCAGGCTGATCAGCAGGCCCTTGCGGGGGAACCGGACGCTGGCCGCGGTCAGCAGCGGCGCGCCGATCACCACACCGATGGCGTAGGCCGAGATCAGGTTTCCGGCCTGGGGGACGCTGACGTCCAGGTCGTGGGCCATGTCGGGCAGCAGCCCGAGGGCGACGAACTCGCCCGTGCCCAGCCCGAAACTACAGATGGCCAGGACCAGTAGCGCCCGCCGCACCGGATTGAACACGATTGTGCCGCCCTCTCAACCTAGGTCTGCCGGAGGCACGGGCACACGACGAACCGCCCGGGAATGCTCTTTCGGCGAGCAAAATCGGGCGGTACGGGACGTGTTGCGGGGCGGCGTCATTGAGCCCTTGCGCCGAACGTGTCGATGGACAGCGGGCGCCTCTGGCTGGTTCCCAGGGTACAACCGGCTACCGGTAGTTGTATTCCCCGGTCACCGTTCATGCGGTGCCGTTGCGGCGCGGCCGGATCTCCTCGGTGACGATCGGGATGGGGTTGGTGTCGTCGTCGCGGCGCACCGGCCCGCGGCGCAGCACCGCGGTGGGGTAGGTGCCGGGATGCCGCCGGATCACCGGCATCGAGTCGGTGCCGGGCACGGGCCGGTCGCGGATCGCCGGGACGTCGCGGATCACCGGGACGGAACCGGTGTTCGAGTACTGCCCGATCACCGGCACCGGGTTGGTGTTCAGGCCGACCACCGGGATCCGGATCGGGTTGGTGCGCGGCCCGTTGGTCGGCGGCGGGACGCTGCTCAGGGGCGAGCCGAACACCCGCACCAGCGAGCGCTGCATCCAGGCCGCGTACATCGCCACCAGCGCGGCCATCAGGCCCAGCCCGACCGCTACCAGGTTGGGCGAGTTGTAGCCCCAGCCGGCCGCGATCGTCATCCCGCCCAGCCAGGCGCCGAGGGAGTTGGCGATGTTGAAGGCCGCGTGCATGCTGGCGGCGGCCAGGTTGGGGGCGCCGCCGGCCATCCCGATGATCCGGTTCTGGAGGGCGGGGAAGGCCATCGTGTTGCAGAACGGGAACACGAAGATCATGACGGCGGCGGCGATCCGGTTGCCGGCGGCGAAGTAGAAGGCGCCCGCGACGGCCACCTGGGCCAGCATCACCCCGCAGATCACCGTGGTGACCTCGTAGCGGTCGGACAGCCGTGCGCCCACCAGGTTGCCGAAGGTCATGCCGAGCCCGAACAGCACCAGCAGCGGCGTGATGCTCGTGTCCGCGTAGCCGGCCACCTCGGTCATCATCGGGGCGATGTAGCTGAACGTGGAGAAGATGGCACCGCAGCCGATCGTGGCCACCGCCAGCGAGAGCCAGATCTGGCCGTTGCGGAACGAGCGCAGTTCCCGCCGCAGGTCGGGGGCTTCCTCGGGGGTGCGGTGCTCGCGCGGCACCGCGGCCAGCACGCCCAGGGCGCCGACCAGCTCGACCGCCGCGATCAGCGCGAACACCAGCCGCCAGGAACTGTTCTGGCCGATCAGCGTGGTCAGCGGCACGCCCACCACGTTGGCGATGGTCAGCCCGGCGAACACCACGGCCATCGCCTGGCTGCGGCGGTTCTCCGGCACCAGGTTGGCGGCCTGCACCGAGGCCAGGCCGAAGAACGCGCCGTGCGGGAGGCCGGACAGGAAGCGCACCACGAGCAGGCTGGTGAACTCCGGCATCACGGCCGACAGCAGGTTGCCCGCGGCGAGCATGACCACCAGACCGATCAGCAGGCCCTTGCGCGGCAGGCGGATCGAGATCGCCGTCAGCAGCGGGGCACCGATCACCACACCGGCCGCGTAGGCCGAGATCAGGTGGCCCGCCTCCGGCACGCTGACATGCAGGTCGTGCGCGATGCCCGGCAGAAGGCCGAGGGCCACGTACTCGCCCGTGCCCAGCCCGAAACTACAGATGGCCAGCGTCACCAGCGCACGCCGAACCGGATTGAGCACCCTTGCCGCCCTTCGCGCAGGTGCCGGACAAAAACTGACACCAAGTCGTGTCAGCGAATATAGCTGGGCGACAGCTGTTCGACCGGCCGCTCCCGGGCCGGGCTGCGGACCATGAGCGCCCACTGCGGGGGGAGTACGGGGCGGTGTCGCTCGTTTTTGACACCGGCTACGGGCTCAGGGTGGTGTGAAAAATCGCAAGGTCATCCGGGTGCTCCCGGGGCGGGCTGCCGTCGGTTGCGTCTGGGCTGGGCCGCGTTGGGTTGGGTGGTGTCGCGTGGGCCGCTCGGTTCGGCGGCGGGGTGTTGGCCTGGGGCCGGACCGACGGCTCGTGGGCGTGGGTCGTGTGAGCCGGTGGTCCGGACCCGCGCCCCTAGGCGGACTTGCGGGCCGGGGTCTTCTTCGCGGCCGTCTTGGTGGCTGTCTTGCTCGCCGTCTTCTTGGCGGGGGCCTTCTTGGCGGGGGCCTTGTGGGCGGGGGCCTTGGCCGCAGGCTTGCGAGCGGGCTTCTCGCCGCGGGCCTCCTTGGCCCGGTCGACGCTGGCCTGCAAGGCTGAGAGCAGGTCCACCACCTCGGTCGCCGTCTCGTCCCCGGCCTCCACCGGAGCCGGCTCGGCCCCCTCCAGCTTGGCCTCCACCAGCTGCACCAGGGCCTGCTGGTAGTCGTCCTCGTACTGGTCGGGCTCGAAGTCCGCGGCCATCGAGTCGACCAGCGAGGCCGCCATCCGCAGCTCCTGGGGGCGCAGCTCCACGTCGTCCTCAAGAATCGGGAAGTCGGCGGCGCGGATCTCGTCGGGCCACAGCAGCGTCTGCATCATGATCACCCGATCGCGCACACGCAGCACCGCGAGCGATTCCCGTTGGCGCAGAGCCACCTTCACCACGGCCATCCGGTCCGTGGCCTCCAGTGCCTCGCGCAGCAGGGCGTAGGGCTTGGCCGCCCGGGCGTCGGGCTCCAGGTAGTAGGACTTGCCGAACAGCACCGGATCGACCTGGCCGGTGGGCACGAACTCGACCACGTCGATCTCGCGGCCGGTGCTCAGGGGCAGCGCCTCGAAGTCTTCGTCGGTGAGCACCACCAGCCGGCCGTCCTCGGCCTCGTAGCCCTTGGCCAGCTGGTCCCAGGCCACCTCCTCGCCGCAGACGCTGCACACCCGGCGCATCCGGATCCGCCCGCCGTCTTCCCGGTGGACCTGGTGGAACCGGATGTCGTGCTCCTGGGTCGCCGAGAACAACCGGACCGGCACGTTGACGAGGCCGAACGAGACCGCGCCCTTCCAGATCGCTCGCATGGGTTTCTCCTCGTTGATCGCCACTCGTCGACCCTGTCAAGCAAGACACGCCGGAAACCTGACATCAAGCATGACTGCTTGCTCTCAGTCTTGCCAGAGCATGTGCGTGTCCGGCAGTCGTGACCCGGTGACCTGACCAAATTCATCGGTTCGGGCGACTGTTTGATTGAGGACGGCGAGGAGCGGGTACGCCGCCACCGCCGTGTGCTCTGATGTGGGCCATGCGCCCGATGCTGGCCACCCCGGCGGATCCCGACGCCGGGCTGCCGGCGGACGGCGACCGCTGGGCCTACGAGGTCAAGTGGGACGGCTGGCGGGTGCTCGCCGACGTCAACGACGGCGCGGTGCGGCTGTGGAGCCGGTCCGAGCGCGAGATCACCGCGGCCTTCCCGGAACTCGAGGCGATCGGGCGCGCCCACCCGGACGTGCTGCTCGACGGTGAGATCGTGATCATGGCCCGGGGCGTGCCCTCGTTCACCGCGCTCGCCGACCGGATCCACCTGACCGACCGGCGCCGGGCCTCAGCCCTGGCCGCCCGTAACCCGGCCACCCTGATCGCCTTCGACGCGTTGCGGATGTACGGCGTGGACCTGACGGAACGGCCCTGGCAGGAACGGCGTGAGGCGCTGGAACGGCTGCCCGCCTCGGGCGAGCACTGGCAGTTGTCGCCGGTCTACGACGACGTCGACGTGCTGCTGGAGGCGACCCGCGAGCAGGGCCTGGAAGGCGTGGTGGCCAAGCGGCGCACCTCGGCCTACCGCCCCGGGGTGCGCAGCAGCGACTGGCGCAAGCTGGCCCACCGCCGGGTGCAGTCGGTGCTGATCGGGGGCTGGCGCCCGGAGATCAACGACCGCAACCAGTTCGGGGCGCTGCTGATCGGCGTCTGGAGCGCCCCCGGCGTGCTGCGGTTCGCCGGGCGGATGGGCAGCGGGCTCACCGGCGCCGGGGCGCAGGCCGACCTGCGCCGTCTGCTGACGCCGCTACAACTGGACTCGTCACCGTTCGCCGAGACCGTGCCACGGGCCGACGCGAAGGGCGCCACCTGGGTACGGCCGCAGGTCGTCGTCGACGTGCGGCACCTGGGCCGCACCGAGAACGGGCGGCTGCGGCAGCCGGTCTTCCGGGGCGTCCGGTCCGACCTGGAACCCGAAGACGTCCGGTACGAGTAGAGAGGGCGGACCCGATGGCGGGTGAGGAACAGCTGGTCGAGGTGGAGGGTCGCACGCTGCGGCTGCGCAACCTGGACAAGGTGCTCTACCCGTCCACCGGCACCACCAAGGGCGAACTGCTGCACTACCTGACCGGCGTGTCGCACGTGCTGCTGCCGCACCTGAAAGACCGCCCCGCCACCCGCAAACGCTGGCCCGACGGCGTCGGGGCCGGCACCACGTTCTTCGAGAAGAACGTGCCGCGCGGCGCCCCCTCGTGGCTGCGCGACGTCACCCTGCCCGCACCCGGCAGCACCAAGGACCGGGAGATGGTGACCTACCCGCTGATCGACGACCTGGCCGGTCTGGTCTGGGCCGCCAACCTGGCCGCCCTCGAACTCCACGTGCCGCAGTGGCGGGTGGGGGCGCGCGGCGCCGCGAAGGACCCCGACCTGCTCGTCATCGATCTCGACCCGGGCGCCCCCGCGGGCCTTCCGGAGTGCGCCGAGGTCGCGCTCGCGGTGCGGCGCAAACTGGAGGACGACGGACTGCACGCTCATCCCGTCACCTCGGGCGGCAAGGGCATGCAGCTCTACGCCGCGGTGTCGGGCCGGCAGGACGCCGTGACCGTGCGGGAGTACGTGCACCGCCTGGCCGAGGAACTGGAACGCGAGCTGCCCCGGCTGGTGGTCTCCCGGATGGCCAAGAACCTGCGCAAGAACCGGGTGTTGCTGGACTGGAGCCAGAACCACTCGGCCAAGACCACGATCTGCCCGTTCTCGCCGCGCGGCCGCGAGCGTCCCACCGCCGCCGTGCCCCGTGACTGGGACGAGGTGGAGCAGCCGGGTGCCCTGCGCCAGCTGGAGTTCGGCGAGGTGCTGGAACGCGTTCAGGACACCGGTGATCCGCTGGCCGGTCTGTTGCCCGGGCCGTCGCAGGCCGGCCGGGGCCCCCGGGTGCCGACGTGACCCCCCAGCGTCCCGCGATGACCCGGCTCGGCATCGTCGTCCTGGCCGGTGGTTCCGGCCGAAGGCTGGGCGGGGTGGACAAGGGCGCTCTGGTCGTGAACGGGGTGTCCCTGCTCGACGGCGTGCTGCTCGCGGCCTCCTCCGCCGTCCGTACCGTGGTGGTGGGCGAACCCCGGCCCACCGTGCGGGATGTCGGCTGGACCCGTGAGGACCCGCCCGGAACCGGGCCGCTGGCCGGGCTGGCCGCCGGCGTTGCGGCCCTGCGGCCCGACGACCTCGACCTGATCGGTGTTTTCGCGACCGACCTGACCGGTCTGACCCCCGACGACGTGCGCCGGCTGACGGACGCGCTGGACGGCCCGGCCGACACCGGGCCCGGCTCCGAGGCCGCCGTGTTCGTGGATGCCGAGGGGCACCGCCAGCCCCTGGCCGCGGTCTACCGGGCCGGTGCGCTGCGCCGGGTTCTGCGCGAATTACAGCCCCTGGAGGGCAGACCCATGCGTGCTCTGCTGCGGGCCCTGACCCTGACCGACGTGTCGGACCACGGAGCCTCGGCCGACTGTGATACCCCGGAGCAACTCGCAACGCTCAGGGCAGGGAAAGGACGAGACATGCTCGAGGACTGGGTCGCGGAACTCGGGGAGCGGCTGTCTCTCCCGGTCGGTGACGTGCAGGTGGCGGAGATCCTCGACCTGGCCCGGGACGCCGCCCACAACGTCGACCGCCCGGCCGCCCCGCTCACCACGTTCCTGGTCGGCTACGCCGCGGGCCTGAAGGGCGGTGGCCGCGACGAGATCGTGGCCGCGCTGGGCGAGGCGGTGCGGCTGATCGAGAGCCGTTCCGCGCCGGAGTGATCGGCTCAGTCCGGTAGCAGCGTGCGGGCCTGCTGCTCGTCCATCCCGGTGGCCCCCAGCAGGTCCACCACCACCGACCTGATCTGCGCCACCACCACGTTGGCCGAGAGCGACTGCGCGCCGAGCTGTTCCGGATCGAGGCGGCCGGCCAGGGTGGCCAGCGCGGTGGTGGAGACCATGCGCTCCTGGGCGCTCCCGACCTCGCCCTCCAGCAGGTGCAGGATCTCGGCCAGGTGGTCGAAGATGTCGGCCAGCTCGGCCGGCATCCCGGCGCCGGTGTCGAGCGCCGCGGCGATCCGGCGGACGGCGACGCGCAGGTTGCGGGTGGCCCGGTCCAGGCCGACCAGGCCCCGGCGGTAGCGCATCAGCTCGGGCACGTGCCGCCGGCGCAGCGGCGAGATCCGGCTGATCTCCTCACCGCCGCGCAGGGCGTCGGTCCAGGACTGGATGTCGTCCTGGGTGGCGCGGGCGCGGTCCAGCACGGCGTCCGCCCGTTCGGCGTCACCACTGCGCAGCACCGCCGCCGACTCGGACGAGATGGCCGCCAGCTCACGGATCAGGCCCTGCGCCTCCTGCCGCACGAAGCGTCCCGGGTGGGCGGGCAGGAAGGCGACGACGAGCAAGGCGGTGGTGCCGCCGATCAGCGCGTCCTCCCAGCGGTACAGCCCGCCGCCGGGGGTCTGCGGCAGGGCCGCCAGGAAGATGCTCTGCACGGCCGACTGCGTGGTCATCAGGGCGCCGCCGCCGAGCAGCTGGGCCACCGACATCGAGATCAGCACCACCAGGCTGATCTGCCACCAGCCGTTGCCCAGTTCCTTCACCAGCAGCTCGGCGATGCCCACCCCGATCGTCACGCCCAGGGCCAGCTCGATCATCCGCCGCAGCCGCTGGGTGTTGGACAGGCCGAGGCAGACCACGGCCGCGACCGGGGCGAAGAACGGTCGTGGATGATTCAGCAGACTCTCCGCGATGACCCAGGCGATCGCCGCCGCGACGGCACACTGGCCGATCGCGAACGAGTTCATCCGGACCCGGGACACACCGTCTCGCACTGCCGATCCCGACGCAATCATCACAGGCCAATCCTGGAGCCGATAGCCGTACCCTGCCACCATGACGAGCACCCGCCCACCGCTCCCGGCCACCGCACCGACCGTCCCCGTCGACCCGGATCGGGCGGAAAGGGCAAAGCGGGCGCTGGAACTCGACCTCGAATACGTCTTCCACTCCTGGCTGGCGCAGGACGGCCGGCAGCCCTTCACCGCCGACGGCGGCCAGGGCTCGTGGCTCTGGGACGGCGCGGGCACGCCCTACCTCGACTTCTCCGGGCAGCTGGTCTACACCAACATCGGCTTCTCCGAGCCGCGGGTGACGAAGGCGATCGCCGAGCAGGCCGCCCGGCTGGCCACGATCGCCCCGCAGCACGCCAACGACGCCCGCTCCGAGGCGGCCCGGCTGATCGTCGAGCGCGCCCCCGGCGACTGGTTCCGCCGGGTCTTCTTCACCAACGGCGGTGCCGACGCGATCGAGAACGCGGTGCGGATGGCCCGGGTGCACACCGGCCGCCGCAAGGTGCTCAGCCGCTACCGCAGCTACCACGGCAACACCACCACGGCGATCAACCTCACCGGCGATCCCCGGCGCTGGCCCAACGATTACGGCGCCGAGGGCGTGGTGCACACGTTCGGGCCGTTCCTGTACCGCTCCGCCTTCCACGCCACCACCGAGGCCGAAGAGTGTGCTCGGGCCCTGGAACACCTGGAGCAGGTGATCGCGCTGGAGGGTCCTTCGACGATCGCCGCGATCGTGCTGGAGTCGATTCCGGGCACGGCGGGGATCATGGTGCCCCCGTCCGGGTACCTGCGCGGGGTGCGCGAGATCTGTGACCGGCACGGCATTCTCTGGATCGCCGACGAGGTGATGTCCGGATTCGGCCGCGCCGGGCGCTGGTTCGCGGCGGAGCTGGCGAACGAGGCTCCCACCGGGGTCCCGGGCGAATGGACGCCGGTGGCCGGCGCCGCGGCCGTTCCCGACCTGATCACCTTCGCCAAGGGCGTGAACTCGGGTTACCTGCCGCTGGGCGGGGTGCTGGTCAGCGAGCCGGTGCTCGACACCTTCCGTCAGCGTCCGTTCCCGGGCGGCCTGACCTATTCCGGTCATCCGCTGGCCTGCGCCGCCGCGGTCGCGAACATCGGTGTGCTGAGTGATGATTCACTGATCGCGAACGCTGACCGGCTGGGCCGCGAGGTGATCGGGCCCCGGCTGCACGAGATCGCCGCCACCAGTGCCATCGTCGGCGAGGTGCGTGGCCTCGGCGCCTTCTGGGCGGTGGAGCTGGTGCGCGACAAGAACACCCGCGAGCCCCTCGACCCCGGCGCCCCGATGAACGCCCTGAAGCAGGCCTGCATGAGCCGAGGGCTGCTGCCGTTCGTCAACGGCAGCCGGACGCACGTGGTGCCGGCCCTGAACATCACCGACGAGGAGGCCCGCTACGGCCTGGCGCTGCTCGGCGAGGCCCTGGCCGAGGTGGAGAGCGGCCTGTAGGTCACAACGGTGGACGACGAACGGCCCGTTCGTCGTCCACCATTGAAAATCAGGCCTGGGCCGAGGGATACACCATGGGGACGGACTCCGAGGGGGCCTTCACCGTCACCGGCTCGTCCCAGTCCGAGTACACGTACGAGCCGTCCGGGCCCTCGAAGCCGACCAGTTCGGCGGGCCCGTCCGCCGCGACGAAGATCTTCCAGTCCTCGTCGAGCACCTGGAGTTCTATGGCCTTGTGCCCGCCGAAGGTCGCGTCACCGTCGATCAGCCGCCAGGCCGCATCACCGTCCGGCAGGTTCAGCGAGTCGACGAGGTTCTCCATGGTCAGCCCGGTGAGGCCGGACGATTCGTCGTTCGGGAAATGGAGCCACTTCCCCTTGAGGTACTGCGTCGTGCCGGCGTCGGTGCCGGCATAGAGCGAGAGCATGCGGGGGTCGGGCTTGAGGTAGTAGTCGTCGTCCTCGAACATCAGCTCCCCCGACCCCACCGCGTCCATCCGGATGCTGCCCGTGCCGTGGCCGTCGCGGTCCAGGCTCAGGTCGAACGTGGCCGGTTCGCCCTCCTCCTCGGTGGTTCCCTCGACGTGCACCGACTGCGCCTGGAGCGTCGCGTCGCCGGCCAGCTCGGCGATGTCGCCGGCGTACTTCCAGGTGTCGGCGTGCGGGTCGTCGGGGTCCGGTCCGGGCGTGATGCCGGCGTTCTGCCAGGTGGGGGCCACGGGCGCGGCCACCAGGGGTGACCGCTCGCCGGGTGATGCGCAGGCGGTGAGCACGGCCAGGGAGCCGGCCGCGGCCACCGCGAGGATCAGGGCACTGCGCCGGAAGGCGCTGTCACGCATTGCGAATCCGTTCGCCGAGGATCAGTAGAAGTCCTTCTCCAGCAGGGGATCGGCCGGGGCCGTCACCTTGACCGGGGTGTTCCAGTCGCTGAACACGGCCATGATCTCGGAGTCCTGGTAGCCGACGATCTCGCCGGAACCGTCTGCCGCGATGAACATTTTGCCGGTCACGTTCTCTTCGACGAGGCCGATGGTCTCGCGCCCGCCGAGCTTCTTGCCCTCGACCCGCTTCAGGCCGCTCTCCGGCCCGGTCAGGTCGAGCAGGTCACCGGTGACATAGTCGAAATCGGTGATGTCGAGGTTGTCCCACATCTCGCTGGGGCCACCCTTGACGAACTTGACCCAGTGGCCGCTCATCGCCTTGATCGTGGCCTTGTCTCCGCCCGAGATCTCGTTCAGCATGACGGCATTGGGCTGGAAGTAGCCGGTCTTGCCGATCCGGATCAGCTTCATCGACTGCTTGCCGCCGGGCGACATCCGGCCGGTGGCCCGGCCCGACTTGTTCATCAGGAAGTCGAAGGTCAGCTTCTTCTTGCCGTCCTTCGTGGTCATCTTCAGACGGACGGACGTGGACGAGTCCAGCTTCTTGCGGGCCTTGTTCAGGATCTGCACGGCGGTCAGGCCGGCGTACGGACCGTCGGCGGCCTCGGCCGAGG
The DNA here is from genome assembly GCF_018499875.1 of Kineosporia corallincola. Taxonomy (GTDB): domain Bacteria; phylum Actinomycetota; class Actinomycetes; order Actinomycetales; family Kineosporiaceae; genus Kineosporia; species Kineosporia corallincola. The sequence continues at coordinate 136,083 of NZ_JAHBAY010000013.1, forward strand.
CGGTCGCCGTGGCGGCGGCCTCGACCTCCTCCGGCTGCGAGGCCGAGACGCCGGGCTGCGCCTGCGAGGCCTCGTCGTCCCCACCACCGAAACACCCCGCGAGCAGCACACTGCCACTGAGAACGGCGGCGACCGTGGTGAGGAGTCGGACGTTCCCGGGCCCGGCAGTGCTGGCAGACATGGTGAATCCGTTCGCTGGGGTGCGTGCGCCCGGGAATCTCCCGGATCGCCGGGCCAGCTTAAAGTTCGCCGTCACCACCGGCGGCAATTTACCCCACATGCCGGTTTTCGGTCTCAGTGCCCTCTCAGTTGCCTGGGATGCCTCAGTTGCCGACCTGGGTGCCGGCCTGGATACCGGCCTGTGTGTTGGCCCCGGAGCCGTCGGGGGCCTCGGCCGTGACCGGCTCGTCCCAGTCGGAGAACCGGTAGGTGAAGGTGTCGTCCTGATAGCCGACCAGCTCGCCGGAACCGTCGGCCGAGACGTACAGGGTGCCGGTGCCGGCGCGGGGGCGCAGGCCGATGCTCAGCTGTCCGCCGAGTACCTTGCCCTCCACCTTGCGCAGGTTCTTCTGCGGGGTCCTGAGCAGCTCGCCGGTGTAGAACGGGATCTTGGTGTAGTTCAGGTAGGACGCAACGTAGCCGTCGTCGGTGACCGGGGTCCACGGGCCGTCCGGTGTCACGCCGGTCAGGCCGCGGGCGTCCAGGAACTGCGCATTTCCCTTGTACCAGGCCCGGTCTCCGATCCGGAGCAGCTCGGCGCGCTGCCCCTGGACCGGCTCGAACCAGCCGGACGCGACGCCGTCCCGGCTGACCCGCATGTCGCTGCGCAGCCGGTCGCCGCCGTTCACCGACTCCATGCGCACGTGCACCGAACCGGCCTGTCGGACCGACGTCCGCATCAGGCCGAACACCTGTGCGGCCTGCATTCCCTCGTAGGGCACCAGGTCGGGCGTGTCACTGAGCACCGCGGCGCCGGAGTCGGACCCGCCGCCCCCGCAGCCGGCCAACAGGACCGCGACCAGCAGGGTGAGCAGCCTCGTACGCAGAGCCATTGCGAATCCGTTCGCAGAAGAGGGCCAGGTCTTTGCGGTGCTTTGGGGGGTTTCGGGAGAAGGGTACGGAAGAGCCGGTGCCCTCGGGACCACTACCCTCTTCGCTCGTGAAGGTTCTTGTGGTCGGGCCGGGCGCCCGCGAGCACGCGCTGGTCCGTTCTCTCGCCACCGACCCGGGGGTGACAGGGCTCTTCGCGGCCCCGGGCAACCCGGGCATCGCCGGGCTGGTCGGGGAGCACAACTGTTTCGCCGTCGACGCGCTCGACCCGCAGGCGGTCGCCGCGCTGGCCACCGACCTGGGGGCCGACCTGGTCGTGGTGGGCCCGGAGGCGCCGCTGGTCGCGGGGGTCTCGGACGCCGTGCGCGCCGTCGGCATCCCGTGCTTCGGCCCGTCGGCCGTCGCCGCGCGGCTGGAGGGCAGCAAGGCCTTCGCCAAGGACGTGATGGCAGCCGCCGGGGTGCCCACCGGCTCGTCGTTCACCTGCACCACGGTCGCCGAGGCGCAGCAGGCCCTGACCGAGTTCGGCGCCCCCTACGTGGTCAAGGACGACGGCCTGGCCGCGGGCAAGGGCGTGGTGGTCACCGACGACATCGACACCGCGCTCACCCACGCCGCCGCCTGCCTGGACCGCGAGGACGGCCGGGTGGTGATCGAGGAGTTCCTCGACGGTCCCGAGGTGTCGCTGTTCTGCATCACCGACGGCTCCACGGTGGTGCCGCTGGCGCCCGCGCAGGACTTCAAGCGCGCGCTGGACGGTGACCTGGGCCCGAACACCGGTGGCATGGGCGCGTATTCACCGTTGCCGTGGGCTCCGGCCGACCTGGTCGACGACGTGCTGGAGAACGTGGCCCGGCCGACGATCGCCGAGATGTCGCGACGCGGAGCACCTTTCATCGGTGTGCTGTACTGCGGTCTGGCGCTGACCAGTCGCGGCGTGAAGGTGATCGAGTTCAACGCGCGCTTCGGCGACCCGGAGACCCAGGTGGTGCTGGCCCGGCTGGCGACGCCCCTGGGCATGTTGCTGCGGGCGGCCGCCACCGGCGGCCTGGCCAACGTGCCCGAGCTGGAGTGGCGTGACGACGCCGCCGTCACCGTGGTGCTGGCGGCCGAGAACTACCCGGGCACACCGGTGCGGGGTGACGTGATCACCGGCGTCGACGACGCCGACGGCTGGCCGGACGCCTGGGTGCTGCACGCCGGCACGGCGCTGGAGCAGGGCGAGCTGGTGGCCGCCGGCGGGCGGGTGCTGTCGGTGGTGGGCACCGGTGCCGACCTGACCGCGGCCCGCACCACCGTGTACGCGGCACTGGAACGGATCGGCCTGCGCGGCGGTCAGTTCCGCACCGACATCGCCGAGACGGCGGCCGCCGCGGACCTCACCGGGCACCTGGCGCACCCGACGGTTCCGGCCGAGAGCTGACACGCGGGCGCGCGGCGGGGAGGACCCGCCGCGCGCCTGCCGGTCTCGGGGGACTACTGCCCCACCGCGTCGTCCGCCTTCTGCTGGGCGGAGTCGATCTGCTGGCCGTACTTGTCGCCCGTGGCCCGGTCGGCCTGGTCGCCGCCCTTGTCGATGGCCTGGTCGCTGACCTTCTCGACCTGCTCGGGGTGGCCCTCGGCGTATTCCTGACCCTTGTTCCTCAGATCGTCGAACGTACCCATGCGGTGCTCCTTCCGTTCCCGGATCTTGTTGTCGCAGCGGCGAATCCGTGACGTCAGTCGATACCTGACCGGGCCGGCCCGCCAGTTGATCAGTCACCTCCGGCCCGCGAAAACCACCTGCGCCGGGCTTCGCGGCGCGGATAGCGTCGCGCCGTGACGGGTGACGCGATCGAGATCGTTCCGGCCGGGCCGGACCAGCTGACCAGCTATGCCGAACTGGCGTACCGCTCCTTCCTCGACAGCAAACGGCCGTCCGCCGCCGTCCATGAGCTGCTCCGGAAACAGTCCTCGCTCTACCGGTTCAAGCTGGCCCGGATCGGGACGGTGACCTGCGGTGCCTTCCGCTCCTGGGACCTCGATCTGCCGGTTCCGGGAGCCCGCACGGTGCCGATCCGGGCGATCGGCGCGGTTGCCGTGCTGTCCACCCACCGCCGGCGCGGGGTGGCGAGCGCCTTCGTCCGGGGTGACCTGGCCGAGGCCCGGGAGCAGGGGGCGGTGCTCAGTCACCTGATCCCCAGCGAGGCCGGCATCTACGGGCGCTTCGGGTTCGGCGCGGCCACCGAGACGGTGCGGCTCACGGTGCACAGCCCTCGCGTACGGTTCGCCGAAAACCCTGGCGAGAAACTCGAACTGGAAGCAACGGACGACGCCGGCATCCGCGACGTCGCACCACCGCTGCACCGGGACGCGGCCCTCCGGCTGCCCGGGGCCCTACCCCGCCCCGACCTCTACTGGGACCGGGCGTGCGGGCTGGTCGGTGACGCCGACGAGAGCCTGCACCGCCCCGCGCTGATCGCCCGCACCGGAGACGGCACCGTGGTCGGCACCGCCTCGTACCGGGTCGAGGGGGACTGGACGCTGGACCGGCCCGCCGCGCTCCGGCTGCTCGACCTCACCGCCGTCACCCCGGCCGCCTACCGCGCCCTCTGGGAGCACCTGGCGCAGATCGACCTGACCGACCGGATCGTGGCCGCGGACCGGCCGGTTCACGAGCCCCTGCCCTGGATGCTCACCGACCGGCGGGCGGTCGCCGAGGCGCACCGCACCGACTTCCAGTGGATCCGGGTGCTCGACGTGCCTGCCGCCCTGGCCGGGCGTGTGGCGCGGACCGCGGGCTCGGTGGTGTTGGAGGTGCTCGACCCGCTCGGGTTCGCGGCCGGGCGCTGGCTGGTCGATGCCGACGAGGCCGGCCGCACCACCGTCACCCCGACCTCCCGCCCGGCCTGCCTGACCCTGCCCGTGCAGACCCTGAGCTCGGTCTATCTGGGCCAGAACTCGCTGATCCGGCTGCATCTGGCCGGGCTGGCCGACGAGCACCGGCCGGGTGCGGTGGCCGAGCTGGACCGGATGACGACCTGGTCGCCGACGGGACTGCTGGGGCACACCTGGTTCTGAGCGGTGCGTTTCGCCAGGCCGGGGGCGGCTTGGACCCCGCTCACCGCACTCACCCACAGTGATCTATTGCCAACGGATTGCTGACGGTGCCACCCTCGGGAGTGCCATCTCCCGGGGGAGGTCTGCGTGATCCGATCGCGCCCGCACGCAACGTCGACGTGGCCCAGAGTCCTGCGCTGGCCGGTTGCCCTGATCGTTGCCGGCAGCGCCCTGTTCGCGGTGCCGACGGCGGCCAGCGGTCAGGCCGGCATCGGCGGTCAGGCCGGCGCCAGTGGCCAGACCGCGGCCAGGCCCCCGGCCGGTGATCCGGTGGTGGTCAGCCTGGGCGACAGCTACATCTCCGGCACCGGCGGGCGCTGGGCGGGCAACTCCGACGACTTCCTGTTCGACCGCGGCGGCACCGACCGTGCCTGGTCCCGGGTCGAGGGTGAGTTGCTCGGCGGTTCCGACCGCTCCGAGATCTATGGCCGTACTGCGAAAACCGGCTGCTACCGGTCCGACTCGTCGGCGATCAACAGCGCCGTCGGCACGTCCGGCCTCGGCCTCGGCCGGCCGGTCAACCTGGCCTGTTCCGGCGCGCACGCGGCCAACGTGCTGCGGGCGAGCGAGGGCGGGGTCGGGCTGCACGGCGAGAAGCCGCAGAACGACCAGCTGGCCGCGCTGGCCCGCACCAGCCGGGTGAAGCTCGTGGTGCTCTCCATCGGGGGCAACGACCTGAGCTTCCCCGATCTGGTGTTCCGCTGCATCCGTGCCTACACGCTGCGCGACGACCCGTGCCGGGCCGAGCAGCAGAAGCGCCTGGACGTCGCCCTGCCCGCGATGGGCGCGGCCGTCGGCGCGGTGCTCGACGACGTGCGGGCCACGCTGGCCGGCGCGGGTTACGCCGACGGTGACTACCAGCTCATCCTCCAGTCCTACCCGAGTCCGCTGCCCACCGCGAAAGAAGACAAGTACGAGGGATACTCGCGCATCTTCAAGTGGACCGGCGGGCGCTGCCCGTTCACCGACCCGGACATGACCTGGACCGCGAACACCGTCACCCCGACGATCGCCGGCACCCTGGCCCGCACGGCGTCCCGGCACGGCGCCCAGTTCCTCGACCTGGGCAATGCTTTCGACGGTCACGAGCTGTGCGCCGACGGCACCACCCACCCGAAGGGTGACCCGAACTCGACCGACGTGGAATGGGTGCGCTTCGTCGACTACACCGGTCAGGGCGACTACGCCGAGTCGCTGCACCCGAACTTCTACGGGCAGCAGGCGATCGGCATCTGCATCGCCAGAGCGGCGGCGCTGCACCGGGATGCCACCTGCACCGGCACCCCGGAGCAAGGGCTCAGGGGAGTGCGGGTCACAGCTCGGTAGGCCCGGCGTCGGCCAGGTCCACCATCTGCGCGCCCTCGGGCAGCAGGCCGGAGAGGTTGCGCAGATACACGGCCCGGCCGGTGGGCTGGAGCAGCCCGTCGTGGATCGGGAACAGCCGGCCCGGCGCGATCGCGCGCACGAAGTTGGCCGTCTCGCTGAACTTGGCCCACGGGGCGTTGAGCGGCACGGCGAGCAGGTCGATGCCGGCCGGCAGGGCTCCGTAGGAGTCGCCCGGGTGGAAGAACGACAGGTCGCCCGGCGTCTCGATGCGCAGTCCGACGTTGCCGATCAGTGGGATGTCGGCGTGGATCTCCGCGTGCACGCCGCCCACGGCCGTGAGCCTGGCGTCGGCCAGCGGCACCGGTTCCTCCAGCGTCAGCTCGTGCACGTCCACTCCGACCTTGCGCAGCAGCGCCGCGGTCTGCGGCTCGGCCAGCACCCTGGCCTGCGGGTTGCCGGCCAGCAGCGCGGGCAGCCGCTCGGTGTCGAGATGGTCCATGTGCTGGTGCGTGATCGCGATCGCGTCCAGCCCGGTGAGGTCCTCGAATCCTTCGGCGAAGGCGCCCGGGTCGGTCAGGATGCGCGCCCCGCCGGTCTCGACCAGCAAACAGGAATGCCCGATATGAGTGATCCGCACATCCTCCAGCCTGGCACGAGGCGCCCGGCGATGCACGAGCACGCGATGCGGCGAGTCCGGACATCGTTGTCCACGCGCAACCTGGGTCCCGCCGCCCGACACCTGTGTGCAACAGCCGGTGGGTAGCCTCCCCGGGTGGTGGAGACAGCGGGACGACTGGTCGTGCGGGGTGCCCGGTGGCCGGGTGACATCGCGATCAGCGACGGGTGGATCACGCAGGTCGGCGACGTGGCGCCGGAGCCGGGCGACCGGGTGCTGCGGGTGGACGGCGACATCGTCACCGCCGGGCTGGTCAACACCCACCACCACCTGTACCAGTGGGCGACCCGTGGCCGGGCCGTGGACTCCACCCTGTTCGGCTGGCTGACCGAGCTCTACCCGGTGTGGGCCCGGCTCGACCCGGACGACGTGCACGCCGCCGCCCTGGTCGGGCTGACCGAGCTGGCGCTGTCCGGCTGCACCACCGCCGCCGACCACCACTACCTGGTGCCCCGGGGCGACGACAGCGTGTTCGACCGGATCGCCGCGGCGGCCGGGCAGGTGGGCATCCGCCTGCACCTGGCCCGTGGCTCGATGGACCTGGGTGAGTCGGCCGGCGGCCTGCCGCCCGACGACGTGGTCGAAGACACCGACGCGATCCTGGCCAGCACCGAGGCCGTGCACGCCCGGCTGCACGACGGCGAGCGGGTCAGCGTGACCGTCGCGCCCTGCTCGCCGTTCTCGGTCACGCCCCGGCTGATGACCGAGTCGGCGCTCCTGGCCAGGCGTCTGGGCCTGCGGCTGCACACCCACCTGGCCGAGACCCTCGACGAGGAACGTGCCGTGGCGGAACGGTTCGGCATGCGTCCGCTCGAACTGATGGACGCGTGGGGCTGGCTCGGCGACGACGTCTGGTTCGCGCACGGCATCCATTTCGACGACGCCGAGGTAGCCCGCCTGGGGACGACGAGAACCGGCGTGGCGCACTGCCCTTCGAGCAACGCCCGGCTGGCCGCGGGCATCTGCCGGGTGAGCGACCTGCTGGCGGCCGGCGCACCGGTCGGCCTGGGGGTGGACGGCGTGGCGAGCAACGAGGACGGCGGCCTGATGACGGAGATGCGCCAGGCCCTGTTCACCGGCCGGCTGCGCTCCGGCGACCCGGCTGACCTGACCGTGCGTCAGGCCCTTCACCTGGCCACGGCCGGCGGGGCGCAGTGCCTGGGACGCGAGGACGTGGGTGCCCTGGAGCCGGGGATGCGCGCGGACCTCGCGGTCTGGCCGGGTGACGACGTGCAGGACATTCCCGACCCGGTCGCGGCCCTCGTGCTGGGGCCGCGAAAACCGGTGCGGCACCTACTGGTCGGCGGGGAGCCGGTGGTGCGTGACGGCGTCCCGGTGCACGTCGACCTGGCCGTCGCCCGCGAGCACCTGGCCCGGGTGTCGCGGCGTCTGAGCGCCTGAGAACGCGGCAGGATCAATGCAACCCGTCAGCAGCAGCAAGAGCAGGAGTGAGCGACAGATGGCCGGCGAACGTGAATGGCTCGACCAGGCGGTGGCCCTGGCGGCGCAGAACGTCTCGGACGGCGGTGGGCCGTTCGGGGCTCTCGTCGTCCACAAAAACGAACTGGTGGCGACCGGCACGAATCAGGTGACCCCGACGCTCGACCCGACGGCGCACGCCGAGGTGGTGGCGATCCGGGCGGCCTGCCGCGAGCTGGGCACCTTCAAGCTCGACGGATGCCTGCTGGTGAGTTCGTGCGAGCCCTGCCCGATGTGCTTCGCCTCGGCGATGTGGGCGCGGGTGGACCGGATCGTCTACGCCGCCGACCGGAACGACGCGGCCGACGCGGGGTTCGACGACCGGGCGTTCTACGAGGTGTTCCAGAACGAGCCGGCGCAGTGGCCGCTGACGCTGGAACAGGTGCCGGTGAAGCAGGCCACGCTGCCGTTCGAGCAGTGGAACGGGAAAGCGGACCGAACGGACTACTGATCCCGGCGAGCCCGGCCGGACGGGCGTGTGGTGCGGGGGGCCCATCCGGTTCGGGTAGCGTCTGACGTGCATCAGCCCACCTCTCCACCTAGGGAGCACACGTCATGGGTCGCGTCGTCATCGACGTCATGCCGAAGCCCGAGATCCTCGATCCGCAGGGCAAGGCGGTCGTGGGGGCTCTCGCCCGCCTCGGTTTCGCCGAGTTCGCCGGTGCCCGCCAGGGCAAGCGGTTCGAGCTCGAGGTCGAGGGTGAGGTCGACCAGGCGGTTCTGGACCGCGCCCGGGAGGCGGCGCAGACGCTGCTGTCCAACCCGGTGATCGAAGACGTCGTCGCGGTCCGCGCGGCCTCGAACCAGGAGTGACCGTGCGCATCGGCGTCGTCACCTTCCCCGGCAGTCTCGACGACCGCGACGCCCTGCGCGCGGTCCGCATCGCGGGCGGCACGCCGGTCCCGCTCTGGCACGGCGACGAAGACATCAAGAATGTCGACGCCGTGGTGCTCCCCGGCGGCTTCTCCTACGGCGACTACCTGCGCTGCGGCGCCATCGCCCGGTTCGCCCCGGTGATGCGCACCGTCACGAAGCTGGCCGGCCCGCCCACCCAGACCTCGCCCGGCCTGCCGGTGCTCGGCATCTGCAACGGCTTCCAGGTACTCACCGAGTCGCACCTGCTGCCGGGTGCCCTGGTGCGCAACGAGAAGCAGCAGTTCGTCTGCCGCGACCAGAAGCTCCGCATCGAGCGCACCAGCACGTCGTGGACCAACGGCTACGGCCGCAACGACGAGATCGTCATCCCGCTGAAGAACGGCGAGGGCGGTTTCATCGCCGACGAGGCCACCCTCGACGCACTCGAGGGTGAGGGCCAGATCGTCGCCCGCTACCTCGACGGCAACCCGAACGGCTCGCGCCGCGACATCGCCGGCATCAGCAACGTCTCCGGCACCGTCGTCGGCCTGATGCCGCACCCGGAGCACGCCACCGAGGCGCTCTACGGCCCGGAGAACGGCGGCACCGACGGCTTGGCCTTCTTCACCAGCGCACTTCAGGGAGTGCTCTCCGCGTGACCAGCGACAGCGTCAACAATTACGGCGAGAAGCCCGCCTTCGAGAGCGCCGGCCTGACCGACGAGCAGCGCCAGGCCCTCGACACGGTCGACAAGGCCCGCACCAGCCCCGACGTCGACCAGCCCTGGGCCGCCCTGGGCATGAAGGCCGACGAGTACGAGGCCGTGCGCAAGATCCTCGACCGCCGCCCCACCGGCTCCGAACTCGCCATGTACTCGGTGATGTGGAGCGAGCACTGCTCCTACAAGTCCAGCAAGGTGCACCTGCGTCAGTTCGGTGAGAAGACCACCGACGCGATGAAGGAACACCTGCTGGTCGGCATCGGCGAGAACGCCGGCGTGGTCGACATCGGCCAGGGCTGGGCCGTCACCTTCAAGGTGGAGAGCCACAACCACCCCAGCTACGTCGAGCCCTACCAGGGCGCGGCCACCGGCGTCGGCGGCATCGTGCGCGACATCATCTCGATGGGCGCCCGCCCGGTCGCGGTGATGGACCCGCTGCGCTTCGGCGCCCTCGACCACCCCGACACCCACCGCGTGCTGCCCGGAATCGTCGCGGGCATCGGCGGTTACGGCAACTGCCTGGGTCTGCCCAACATCGGCGGCGAGGTCTCGTTCGACCCCTGCTACCAGGGCAACCCGCTGGTGAACGCGCTCGCCGTGGGCACCATGCGGCACGAAGACATCCACCTGGCCAACGCCCGCGGCAACGGCAACCTGGTGGTGCTGTTCGGTGCCCGCACCGGCGGCGACGGCATCGGCGGCGCGTCGATCCTGGCCAGCGACACCTTCACCGAGGGCGGCCCGACCAAGCGCCCGGCCGTGCAGGTGGGCGACCCGTTCGCCGAGAAGGTGCTGATCGAGTGCTGTCTCGACCTGTTCGAGGCGAACGTCGTGCAGGGCATCCAGGACCTCGGCGCGGCGGGCCTGTCCTGCGCGTTCTCCGAGCTGGCCAGCAACGGTGACGGCGGCATGCTCGTGCACCTCGACCGGGCCCCGCTGCGTGACTCCACGCTGGCGCCGGAAGAGATCCTGATGAGCGAGTCGCAGGAACGCATGATGGCCGTGGTCACCCCGGAAGACCTGCCCGGCTTCCTGGAGATCACCACCCGCTGGGACGTCGAGGCGACCGTGATGGGTGAGGTCACCGAGACCGGCAGGCTGATCGTGCTCTGGCACGGCGAGACCATCGTCGACGTGCCGCCGCGCAGCGTCGCCCACGACGGCCCGGTCTACGACCGTCCGTACTCCCGGCCGGAATGGCTCGACGCGCGTCAGGCCGACACCCCGGACCACCTGCCCAAGCCGGCCACCGACGACGAGCTGGCGGCCCTGGTGAAGACCATGGTGGCCACGCCGAACCTGGCCAGCCGCAACTGGATCACCCAGCAGTACGACCGCTACGTGCAGGGCAACACGGCGCAGGCCATGCCCGACGACGCGGGGGTGCTGCGGGTCGACGAGGAGAGCGGTCTGGGCGTCGCCATCGCCACCGACTGCAACCAGCGGTTCGCCGCGCTCGACCCCTACACCGGCGCCCAGCTGGCCCTGGCCGAGGCGTACCGCAACGTCGGCGTGGCCGGTGGCCGCCCGCTCGCGGTCACCGACTGCCTCAACTTCGGCTCCCCGGAGGACCCGGCCGTGATGTGGCAGTTCGCCGAGGCCGTGCGCGGTCTCGCGGACGGCTGCCAGCAGCTCGGCATCCCGGTGACCGGCGGAAACGTCAGTCTGTACAACCAGACCGGCAGCACGGCCATCCACCCGACCCCGGTCGTCGGTGTGCTCGGCGTGCTGGACGACGTGGCCCGCAGGACCCCGTCCGGCTGGCGCGCCGACGGTGCCCAGCTGTTCCTGCTGGGCACCACCCGGGCCGAGTTCGCCGGTTCGGAGTGGGCCTGGTCGCAGCACCAGCACCTGGGCGGTCTGCCGCCGCAGGTCGACCTGGAGGCCGAGCGTGCCCTCGCCGGGGTGATGGCCTCGGCCGCCGACGGCGGTCTGGTGCTCGCGGCGCACGACCTGTCCGACGGTGGCCTGGCCCAGGCCCTGGTGGAGAGCAGCCTGCGCTTCGGCGTGGGGGCCACGGTCTCGCTGGAAGAGGCCGCCGGGCGCGACGGTGTGGACGCCTTCACGCTGCTGTTCTCCGAGTCCACGGCCCGCGCCGTGGTCGCCGTGAAGCCGGAGAACGCGGCGGCGTTCACCCAGGCCTGTGCGGCCGGCCGGGTGCCCGTGGTCGCTCTCGGCTCGACCGGTGGCGATTCGCTCACCGTGGACGGCCGTTTCGCCCTGCCGCTCGACGAGCTGCGGGCGGCGCACGAGGCCACCCTGCCGGAGGCCCTGAACGCCTGATCCGGTCACCACGAACCGGGCATGATCACGTCGGTGATCATGCCCGGTTCGTCGTTCGGCAACCGCTAGCCTCGGGCGGATGAGCGTCTGGGGCGTTGTTCTGGCCGGCGGTGGTGGCACCCGGTTCGGTGGGCTGAAGCAGTTCGCGGTGCTCGGGGGCCAGACCCTGCTGGAGCGGGTGGTCGACATCGCGGCGGCGAACTGCGACGGCGTGGTTGTCGTCCTCCCCGCCGGGCACGAGTGGCCTGGTCAGGGGGTGCGGGCGACCGGCGGCGCCACCCGCGCCGAGTCGGTGCGCAGCGGCCTGGCGGCGCTGCCCGACGACGCCGGGATCGTCTGCATCACCGACGCCGCCCATCCGCTCGCCACCGCCGTCCTCTACGAACGGGTCGTGCAGGCCGTGCGCGCCGGGGCCGATGCCGCGCTGCCCGGCCTCCCGCTCACCGATGCGGTCAAACAGCTTGAGGACGACGAGGAGCCCGCGCCGCCCACGGCCAAGATCGCGGCACCCGGCCCCGGGCCGCGGATCCTCGGGCTGGCCGGGGCCACCACGCCGGCCGGGGGACACGTCTCCGCGCAGATGCCGATGGCGTTCTCGGTGCCGGTGCTGCGCCGGGCGCACGAGGAGATCGCCGACGCGGTGGAGGACTCCGCGATGGTCGCGGCCCTGGGTGGCCGGGTCGTGGTGGTGCCGGGGGAACCGACCAACGTGCACGTGACCACTCCGGCCGAACTGGCCGTGGCCCACGCCCTGCTACCCCTCCTCTAGCGCTCCCGTCAAGGGGTCGCGCCCTCTCGATATGCGCGCTTGATCCGTTCGTGCGACGTTGGTGGCCGGTCAACAGCGTCAGATCGCGTGAGAAGTGAGAGGTCGGAACATGGCCAGTACCACGCCGGCACACCACGGGACCTCGGGCGCGTCAGGCGGCGCCAGCGGGGCCAAGAACGAGGCCAAGGGCGGGGCCAAGAGTGCCAAGAACACCGCCGAAGGCCTTGCCAGCCAGGCCAACTCGCCCTGGCTGAAGCGTCTGGGCCAGGTCGGTGTCGCCGCCATCGGTGTCGTCTACCTGTTGCTGGCCTGGATCTCCCTCCAGGTCGCCTGGGGTGGTTCGGAAGAGAGCGCCGACAACACCGGTGCTCTCCAGGAGGTCGCCGAGAAGCCTTTCGGTGAGGTGCTTCTCATCGTCATGGGTATCGGCCTCATCGGTTACGCGGTCTGGCAGCTGCTGCTGGCGGTCATCGGCCCGCCCAGCGACGACAGCACCTTCAAGCGCGTGAGTTCCGCCGCCAAGGGCGTTTTCGGCGCCTCGCTGGCCGTGCAGTCGCTGCGCATCGGTCTCGGCGGCGGCAGCAAGAGCTCCAGCAGCAAGACCGCCGACTGGACCAGCTCACTGATGGGCGCCCCGGCCGGCCGCGTGCTCGTGGTCATCGTCGGCCTGGCCGTCATCGCCTGGTCCGGCTACCTGGTCTACAAGGGCGTGAAGAAGAAGTTCCTGGAGAAGCTGGAAGGCCATCCGGGCCGTGGCATCACCCGTCTCGGCCAGGCCGGCTGGATCTCCCGGGGCGTGGCCTTCGGGGTGCTGGGCATCCTGTTCGTCGTGGCCGGTGTGCAGAGCCAGCCCGAGGAGGCCCGCGGTCTCGACGCCGCGCTGAAGACCCTGGCCGGGCAGCCCTTCGGCCAGTGGATCCTCACCCTCGTGGCGCTGGGCCTGGCCTGCTACGCCGCGTTCCAGCTGCTGACGGCCCGCATTCACAAGGAAGGCTGACTCCTTCCGTCAAAACTCCCCCGAGGCGTTTTCTTTGGGGGAGTTTTGCATGTCCGCAAACAAGCATGTCTAACATGGCGATCACCGCAACGGGCGCGGTGGATTGCGAGGAATGCACGTCGATGGTCGAGACTTATCCGTCGTACGTCCCTGACCTGGAGTCCGTGCGTCCGCCGCTACTCACCGTCAGCGGTCTGCGCAAGGCGTTCGGCACCCGGCACAGTCAGGTCACCGCTCTCGACGGGCTCGACCTGGCCGTGGCCGAGGGCGAGATCCTGACTCTGCTGGGCCCTGCCGGCTCCGGTAAGTCCGCGCTGCTGGCCGTGCTCGCCGGGGCGGAGCGGGCCGACTCCGGCCGGCTGCACCTGGCCGGGGCGGAGCTGCCGAAGGGCGGTCATGCGATCGGGCGGGTGGTCACCGACTTCGCCCCCAAGACCACGGTGCGTGATGTCCTGGCCGGTGCGCTGAAGATTCGCGGGGTGGCCCGGCGCGACCTGGAGCACGAGCTCGGCGCGGTGCTCGACCGGGTGGTGCACCGCGGCGATCCCGACACCCGGGTGCTCGAACTTCCCACCCACACGCAGCTTCTCGTCGCCATCGCGGCCGAGGCGGTGGCCGGGGCCCGGGTGGTGCTGCTCGACGACCCGCTGGCCGCCATCGACGCCGTGCAGCGCGACCGCATGCACGACGAGATCCGTGCCGCACGAGACGAATTCGGGCTCACCCTGATCGTGGCCACCCGCACCCCGCAACTGGCCATGGGCCTCGGCGAGCGGGTGGCGGTCATGCTCGACGGCAAGGTCGTGCAGATCGGTGCCCCGCCCGAGGTGTACGAGCTGCCCGCCACCGAGCAGGTGGCCGCGCTCACCGGGCCGGTCAACCTGCTGCGCCCCGAGGCATCGGTGCAGTTGATGGCCCAGCCCGCCAGTTTCGGCCTGCGGCCGGAGAAGATCCGCATCGTGGGCGACGATCACCTGGTCGCCGCCGACGAGGTGCTCGCGGCCGGCACCGTCGTCCGCATCGACTACGGCGGTGCCACCTCGCGTCTGGTCGTGCGACTCGACGCCGCTGGTGCCACCGTTCAGGTGCTACGGCTGAACAGTGCTGTGGAGGAAGAGTTTCCGGTGATCGCCGGGCAACGGGTCACCGTGGTGTGGCCGCGCCGTCACGCCGTCAGGTTCTTCTGAGGCCCGATCTCGCCGGATCCCCGGGGAATCAGCCGGGTGGGCACCACGTGGGTGGTGGGCGGCGAGTCGTTGCCGCCGATCCGGTCGAACAGCACGGTGGCGGCCAGCCGGCCGATCGCCGTCGGGTCCTGGGCCACCACGGTGATGCCCGGGTCGAGCAGGTCGGCCAGCGGGAAGTCGTCGAAACCGACCACGGCGACCCGGCGTTCCCGCTTCAGGTGCCGTAGCGCCCGGGCCACGCCGATGGTGACCAGGTTCTGCGCGGTGAACAGCGCGGTGGGCGGATCGGGCTGTTCCAGCAGCTGCACCGCGGCGGCCTGGGCCAGGGCCTGACTGGTGAGATCGCTGAGCACGAGGCCGGTGTCGACCGGGAGGCCGGCCTCGGCGAGCGCCTGGAGGTAGCCCTCGTAGCGTTGCTGGGCGGTGGTGATGTCGTGCCGGTCGCCGAGGAACGCGATGCGCCGGTGGCCCTGCTCGATCAGGTGCCGCACCCCGGCCTTCGAGCCGTCCACGTTGGTGGTGAGCACCGAGTCCACCGCCAGCCGCCGGGCCTGGCGGTCGATGCAGACGATCGCTGTGCCCGCCCGCACCTCGCTCTCCAGGTAGGACTGGTCGTCACTGGCCGGCGCGATGATCAGGCCGTCGGCCCGGCGCGCGCTGAAGGCCCGGGTGAGCTCGCGCTCCCGCTGCGGGTCTTCGTCCAGGCTGGCCGTGAACACCATGACGCCGCGCGGGATCGCGACGTCTTCCACCGCCCGCTGGAGCGTTGACGAGAACGGGTTGGACACATCTTCGAGCAGTAGCCCGACCGTCGCGGTGCGTCCGCCGGCCCGGCGCAGGCTGCGCGCGCCGATGTTCGGCCGGAAGTCGAGTTCGTCGATGGCGTCACGCACCCGGCGGCCGAGCGTGCTCGACACCCCCGGTTCCCCGTTCACCACCCTCGAAACCGTTTTCAGGCTCACGCCCGCGACCGCGGCGACATCGCGCATCGTCGGCCGGCGGCCGAGTTGCAGTGCCCGGCCCGCTGATCCCACCGGCGTCCCCGGTTGTGTTCCTGTTGTCTCCGGCAGCTGGCCTTCCATGCCTGCCGCTCCCCTCGAACCCGAGATCGACATCCCCCTTGCCCGGAGAACCTACCGCGCGGTTGTGACCTGCGGAGGGCGTTCACCGAAGCTGCGCCGAGCGGAGCCGGGCAGTGATCGGGCGGTTACCGAATCCGGCGATCTGGCGTAGCTTGTAGGGAGTTGTCCAGCAGCCGACAAGGATGTCGGGAGCCCTGCCCGAACGTGCCCGCTCGTGCCTGCGCACGACCGAAAACGACTGGCAGCGGCGGCTCGACGCGTACCGGAGGTGCCGCGTTCAGTGTCGCGCCCATGGGTTCCCCGTCTGGCCGCCGCCGTGCTGGCCGCCTCAACCGTCACCCTCGCAGCCTGCTCCGGCGGCAGCGACGGTCGTCCCATCATCGGGCTGATCACCAAGACCGACACCAACCCGTTCTTCGTCACGATGAAGAAGGGGGCCCAGGACCAGGCCGAGAAAGACGGCATCGACCTGCGCACGTTCGCCGGAAAGGTGGACGGCGACAACGAGTCGCAGGTCACCGCCATCGAGAACCTGATGGCGCTCGGGGCCGAGGGATTCATGATCACCCCCAACGACTCCCGGGCGATCGTGCCGGCCATCGAGCGGGCGAAAGAGGCCGGGCTGGCGGTGATCGCGCTGGACAGTCAGCTCGATCCGCCGGACGCCGCCGACTCCACCTTCGCGACCGACAACTTCCGGGCCGGAGAACTGGTGGGGGAGTGGGCGCGGGCCAAGGTCGGTGAAGACGCCCGCATCGCCTTCCTCGACCTGTCTCCCGACCAGGTCTCCGTGGACGTGCAGCGTGATCAGGGTTTCATGCAGGGCTTCGGCATCGACATCGGCGACCCGCAACGGATCGGCGACGAGAACGACCCGCGCATCTCCGGGCACGACGTCACCGACGGCGCCGCCGACGGCGGCCGCACGGCGATGGAGAACCTGCTCCAGCGTGACCCGGACATCACCCTGGTGTACGCCATCAACGAGCCGGCCGCGGCCGGGGGCTACGAGGCGCTCAAGGCCGCCGGCAAGGCGGACTCGGTCACCGTGGTCGCGATCGACGGCGGCTGCCCGGGCGTGCAGAGCGTGAAAGACGGCCAGCTGGGCGCCACCTCGCAGCAGTACCCGCTGAAGATGGCCGCCGACGGGGTGACCGCGATCTCCGGGTTCGCCCGCACCGGTGTCAAGCCCGCCAACCCGGCGGGTCAGGACTTCACCGACACCGGGGTCACCCTGATCACCGACGATCCGCAGTCCGGCGTGGAGTCCGAAGACACCACGTCCGGTGCCGAGAAGTGCTGGGGGTAGGCAGATGACGACTGGTTTCGAGGAACGCCGGCAGGAGTCCGTGCCGGACCGGGTCCAGCACCTGCTGCACGGCCGGCCCACGCTCGGCCCGCTGGCGGTGCTGCTGCTGGCCGTGATCGTCTTCTCGATCATCAACACCCGGTTCCTGAACCCGGAGAACCTCGGACTGGTGCTTCAGCAGGTCACCGTGATCGCCCTGCTCGGGCTCGGGCAGACGCTGATCGTGCTGACCGCGGGCATCGACCTGTCGGCCGGTGCCATCGCCGTCTTCAGTTCGATCCTGATGGCGAACCTGGCCTACGACGCGGGTTTTCCAGGACCCCTCGCGCTGCTGGCCGGTCTGGCGTTCGGCACGGCGATGGGCGCCGTCAACGGTTTTCTGGTCACCCGCGTGCACCTGCCGCCGTTCATCGTCACCCTCGGCACGCTGTCCGTCTTCTTCTCGCTGAACTCGGTGGTCTCCGGCAGCGAGACGGTGCGCGGCACGGACATGCCGGCGATCATGACCTGGACCGGTGAGACCATCCCGATCGGCAGCTTCCACCTGACCTACGGCTCGATCATCATGCTGCTGCTCTTCGGCGTCTTCTTCTACCTGCTGGGCTGGACCGCCTGGGGCAAGCACGTGCACGCCTCCGGTGACGACGCCGAGGCCGCGCGGCTGGCCGGCATCCGCACCGACCGGGTGCTGCTGTCGGTGTACACCGTGGCCGGGGCCGTCTACGCGATCGCCGCCTGGGTGCTGATGGGCCGCCTGGCCTCGGCCGACCCGAACGTCGGCACCGAGTACAACCTCGACTCGATCACCGCCGTGGTGCTCGGCGGCACCAGCCTTTTCGGCGGTCGCGGCGGGGTGATCGGCACGCTGGTGGGCGCGCTGATCGTCGGGGTGTTCCGGAACGGGCTGGTGCTGGCCGGTGTTCAGGTGGTCTGGCAGGGCTTCGCCGTGGGCCTGCTGGTCCTGCTCGCGGTCACGATCGATCAATGGATCCGGAAGGTGAGGGCATGAGCACGCAACCGACCACCGAGGGCCTCCCGGTGATGCGGGCGCGCGGCCTGGTCAAGCGCTACGGCCGGGTGACCGCCATCGACGGGTCCGACCTGGACCTCTACCCGGGCGAGATCCTGGCCGTGATCGGCGACAACGGCGCGGGCAAGTCCAGTCTGATCAAGGCGCTGTCGGGGGCCCTGGTGCCGGACAGCGGGCAGATCTGGCTGGACGGCGAGCCGGTGCACTTCCGCACGCCGATGGACGCGCGGGCCGCGGGGATCGAGACGGTGTACCAGACCCTCGCCGTGGCACCGGGTCTGGACATCGCCGACAACCTGTTCCTGGGCCGGGAGGAACGCCGGCCCGGCCCGCTCGGCTCGGTGTTCCGCATGCTCGACAAGAAGCACATGCGGGCCGAGGCCGAGCGGCACATGAGCGATCTGGGCATCGCCACGCTCCAGAACATCGGCCAGGCGGTGGAGAGTCTGTCCGGCGGCCAGCGTCAGGGGGTGGCGGTGGCCCGGTCGGCGGCGTTCGGCAGCAAGGTGGTCATCCTCGACGAGCCCACGGCCGCCCTCGGGGTGCGGGAGGGCAACCGCGTGCTCCAGCTGATCCGTGACGTGCGCGACCGCGGCCTGCCGGTGATCCTGATCAGCCACAACATGCCGCACGTGTTCGAGGTGGCCGACCGCATCCACATCCAGCGCCTGGGCCGGCGGGTCGCGGTGGTGACGCCGTCGTCGCACTCGATGCCGGAGACGGTGGCGATCATGACCGGCGCCGCGCCACCGCCCCCGGCCGGCTAGTTCCCGGCCAGTTCCCGGCTGGTTCAGCGCCCCGCGCGCACGTACCCGCGGGTGCACAGCGGCACGAACACCGCCAGCAGCCCGGCGGCCCACAGCAGGGCCGCGGTCACCGGGTGCTCCAGCGGCCAGACCCCACCGGCCGGCACCGAGGGGTTGCCGAACAGCTGGCGCAGCGCCGCGCAGACGGCGCTCAGCGGATTCCAGTCGGCGATCGTGCGCAGCCAGCCCGGCATGCCCGAGGTGGGCACGAACACGTTGGAGATCATGCCGACCGGCATCACCAGAATCGCGGCCTGCCCGGCGGTCTCCTCGTCGTCGAACAGGTAACCGAGATACATCCCGATCCAGGTGGCGGCGAACTGGAACAGCAGCAGAATGCCGACGGCGGTGAGGGTCTCGATCAGGTTGCCGCGGATCCGCCAGCCCACCACCAGGCCGCAGAGCATCATGATGACGAAGCCGATCACGCCGTACAGCAGGTTGGCGAGGGCGTGCCCGGCCGGGATCGCCACCCGGCTGATCGGCAGCGAGCGGAACCGGTCGGTGAGGCCGGTGTGGTTGTCCTTGGCCGCGGTCACCATCGACGGCACGATGTTGGACGCCGTCATCACCAGCAGCCCGGGGATCAGGAACTCGCGGTAGCCGGCGCCGCCGGTGGCCCGGCCGGGCACGGCGATCGCCCCACCGAAGATGAAACCGAAGATCAGCACCAGCACGATCGGCGCGGCCACCAGCACGACGATGAAGGCGGGGTTGCGCAGCACGGCCAGGAGCAGGCGTTCCGCGGCGGGCAGGGCGTCTCTCATCGTCGGCTCCCGGTCAGCGTGAGGAATACCTCGTCCAGGGTGGGACGGCGAACACCGGCGTCCTGCAACGGGATACCGATCTCGTCCAGGTGCCGCACCAGCCCGGGCAGGGTGAGAGAGCCGGCCGTCACGGTTCCCGAGACCCGCCGGTTCTCCTCGTCGGTGGTGACGTCCTGACCGCCGAGCCCGGTCAGGGCCAGTGCCGCGCCGGACAGCGGGGCCCCCGGGCCGACCAGCACCTCCACCCGGGTCCCGGCCAGGTCCTTGAGCTGTTCCGGTGTGCCGTGGGCGATCTCGCGGCCGGAGTCGATGATCACCACGTCGGAGGCGAGCCGGTCGGCCTCCTCCAGGTACTGCGTGGTGAGCAGCACGGTGGTGCCGGAGCGGGCGAGATCGGCCACGGTGGAATGAATCTCGTCGCGGCTTCGGGGATCGAGGCCGGTGGTCGGTTCGTCGAGGAACAGCACCGGCGGCCGGGTGATCAGGCTGGCGATCAGGTCGAGCCGCCGCCGCATGCCGCCCGACCAGGTCTTCACCATCCGGTCGGCGGCCTGGTCCAGCCCGAACCGGGTGAGCAGCTCGGCGGCCCGGGCCCGGGCGGCCCGGCGGCCGAGGTGGTGCATCAGGCCGAGCAGGAACAGGTTGTCCCGGCCGGTCAGCGCGTCGTCCACGGCCGCGTGCTGCCCGGCCAGGCCGATCCGGCGGCGCACCTGCGCGGCCTGGGTGACCACGTCGAATCCGCAGATCCTCGCGCTGCCGGAGTCCGGCAGCGCGAGGGTGGCGAGGATGCGGACAGCCGTGGTCTTTCCCGCGCCGTTCGGTCCGAGCAGGGCGCAGACCGTCCCCTCCGGCACCGCCAGGTGGAGCGAGTCCAGGGCCCGCACCTCGCCGAATCCCCGGCCCAGGCCGGATGTCTCGATCACCGTCGTCATCGCTTCCTCCCCAACTGCGATCAGTGTTCGCGGTTCTTAGTGAACCATACTGCGTTCACTGTTCGCACTTGTTTCTCTCGAAGGGGCGAGTCCTGCGGGAGGATGGACCCGTGCCCGAGCCCGACCTGCCGATCTGGAAGCGCTCCGAGCGCGGGGCCAGGGGGCCCGCGCCGGAGCACAGCCGCGCCTCGATCGCGGCCGCCGCGATCGGCCTGGCCGACGCCGAGGGCCTGAAAGCGGTCTCGATCCGCCGGGTCGCGTCGGCGGTGGGCAGCGCCCCGGCCTCGCTCTATCGCTACCTGGCCAGCCGCGACGAGCTGCTGGCGCTGATGGCCGACGCGGCGATCGGCACGCTGGAGCTGCCCGCCACCCCCACCGGCCAGGGCTGGCGGCACGATGTGCTGACGATCGCCCGGCTGCTGCGGCAGGCCTACCGCGAGCATCCCTGGCTGCTGGAGCTGGTCATGTCCGGCCGGCTGAACACGGCGATGCTCGGCCCGTCCACCATCGACTACACGGAGAGGGTGGTGGCGGCGCTCGCCGAGCTGCCGGCGCCGGGCCGGGCCAAGATGGAGGCCGCGGCCATCTTCAACGGCGTGGTCGGGCTGTTCGCGATGGACGAGGCCTCCGCCCACAACAGCACCAGCCCGCAGGCCCAGGTGGCCAACGCGGCCTACCTCGCGGAGAGAATCGGGGACGGCGAACACCCTTATCTGGCCGCGATTCTGGCGAGCCCACCGCCGCCCGACGCGGTGGCCCGCAAGAGTGCGGACGACCTGTTCGGCCGGGTGGTGGTCAGCATCATGAGCGGTCTGCTCGGGGTGACGCCGGAGCCGGACTAGGGTCGCCGTCATGAACTGGGAGCAGCAGCGGCAGTCGTTCGGAGCCAACGCGGCCGGCTACGACAGCCGCCGCCCGGACTGGCCCGCGGCCACCGCCGCCTGGCTGACCGGTGCCGAGCCGGGTTCCGGCCGGGAGGGCACCGCGCTCGACGTGGTCGACCTGGGCGCGGGCACCGGCAAGCTGACCAGCACCCTGGCCGAGCTGGGGCACCGGGTCACCGCGGTGGAGCCCGACCCGGGCATGCTGGACGTGCTGAGCCGCAAGCTGCCGCAGGTCACGGCGGTGCGGGCGGCCGCCGAGCGGATCCCGCTGCCCGACGGCAGCGCCGACGTGGTCACCGTGGCGCAGGCCTGGCACTGGATGGAGCAGCCGGCCGCCGCGCTGGAGATCGCCCGCGTGCTGCGGCCGGGCGGCCTGCTGGCCGTCGCCTGGCACAAGCGCGACCTGGACACCCCGTGGGTGGCGGAGCTGAACGAGCTGGCCGGGGTCCCGGACTGGGCTGCCGAGCAGAACACGCACAGCGGGCACACCGTGGTCGAGCTGCCGCCGGCCTACGCGCCCACCGAGTACGCCACCTTCGGCTACACGCTGACCCTGCCGCCGACGGCCCTGGTCGACCTGGTGGCCAGCTGGTCCTACGTGGCCACCCGGCCGGACCGCGACGAGGTGCTGGAGCGGGTCCGGGCGCTCGGCGAGCGGGTGGCGGCCGACCAGGGGAGCCCGGCCGCACTCGGTCTGCCTCACGTGACGCAGTGCCATCGGGCACGCACCCTGGCCGACTGAGGCCGGGAGCGGTCTTTCGTCGTCCACCAGGGAGGCCCGCGCCTCACCCGGACGGCGCATCAGCCACCCCGAACGGCTGCCGACAGGCAGGCCGATGGACGCCCAGACCCTGCTCCTGCTGCGACGAGCCACCTACGGCCCGACCCCCGCGCTGCTGGCCGAGGCGCAGAAGCTGGGGCGCCGGGCCTGGCTGGAACGGCAGCTGGCCCCGCACACGATCAGGGACGCACTGGCGGAGGCGACCCTGAAAAGGTTTCCCCGGGTGGGGTGGTCGATCTCGCGGGTACGCGAGGAGTACGCCGCCGACTTCGGTTCGTGGGACGTGATGGTCGAGCTGACCCGCGCCACCATCGTTCGGGCGGTGTGGAGCGAGCGCCAGCTGTTCGAGCTGATGGTCGAGTTCTGGTCGAACCACCTCAACGTCACCTGCCCGTCCGGCGACGTGTGGGACTCCCGGGCCGACTACGACCGGGTGATCCGCGCACACGCCCTGGGAAGGTTCGCCGACCTGCTGGTCGCGGCGAGTCTCCACCCGGCCATGCAGGCCTACCTCGACAACCAGTCGTCCACCAAGGATCACCCGAACGAGAACCAGGGCCGCGAGCTGCTGGAGCTGCACACCGTCGGGGTGGACGCCGGATATGACGAGAGCGATGTGCGCGACAGCGCCCGCATCCTGACCGGTTTCGGCACGGATGGCTCAGGCGAGGCCACCTACCGCACCGCCCGGCACTGGGTGGGACCGGTGCGGGTGCTGGGATTTCACGACACGAACGACTCGGCGGCCGGTGGAAAGGAGGTGGCGGTCAGATATCTGGAGTACCTGGCCCGGCACGAGAGCACCGCGCGGCAGATCGCGACGAAGCTGTGCCGGCGGTTCGTCGCCGACGAGCCGTCGTCGTCCCTGATCTCCCGGCTCGCCGCCACCTATCTGGCGCACGACACGGCGGTGGTGCCGGTTCTGCGAGAGTTGTTCTCCAGCAAAGAGTTCAACGCATCGACCGGGCAGAAGCTGCGCAGGCCGTACGAGGACATGGTGGCGACGGTGCGGGTGCTCGGCCTGAAACCCGACACCTCCGGCACCGAGGGCATCGAGAACCTGCACTGGATGATCCTGGACATGGGCCACTCGCCGTTGTCCTGGGGGCCGCCGAACGGCTACCCGGACGTGGCGAGCGCCTGGCAGTCGCCGGCCGGCACGCTGCTGCGCTGGAACGCGCACCTGAACATCGCGGCCCGCTGGTGGCCGTCCACCCTGACCGGCCCGGCGCTGGCGACGATGATCCCGAAACCACGCCCCAGCAATCATGGTTCGCTGATCGACGGGCTCTCCGAACGACTGCTCCAGCAGCGCGCCACCAAGGCCCAGCAGGTGGCGATCTGCGAGTTCCTGAGCGACGAGAACGCCACCGTCAAGCCCTCCACGCCGATCACGAAAGACAGCCCGGCGATCGGCTGGCGACTGCCGTTCGTGGTCAGCCTGCTGCTCGACACCCCCGCCTTCGCGCTGCGGTGAACCTGCTTGAGGACGACGAAACCTCCTCATGACAGCGTGATCCCGTCCGAAGGGCAGGCAGCGCCACCGTTCCGACCTGTCCTGCCGTGACCCGCGCCGCCGTGATCTGCCCAGCCTGACACCCGCCTGACCGACTGACGCCAGAGGACACCGCTGCCTGCATGAGCATCCCGTCTTCCGCTGCCCCCTGTCTCTGCCCCGACGCGTCCCAGGGCCTGTCCCGTCGCACCCTGCTGCGCGGTGCCGCCGCGACCGGTGCGCTGGCGGCCGTCGAGGGGGTGGGCGCCCAGTACGCCTTCGCCGCCTCGCCCGCGACGTACACCGGTGACGTGCTGGTGGTGCTCTCGCTGCGCGGCGGTTTCGACGGCCTGAACGCGGTGGTGCCGATCGGTGACCCCGGCTACCTGGCGAACCGCCCGACCATCGGGATCGCCGAGCGCGCCCTGCTCCCCGCCGGCGGAATCTTCGGCCTGCACCCCGCCCTGAATCCGCTGAAGAAGTACTGGGAAGCAGGAACTTTCGGGGCCGTGCACGCTGTCGGGCAGGACAGCCCGACCCGCTCGCACTTCCAGGCCATGCAGGAGCTGGAGCGCGCGGCCCCCGGCTCCAGCCTGCGCACCGGATGGCTCGACCGCACGCTGGGAACCCGCGCCCGGGGCAGTATCTTCCAGGCGTCGCAGGTCGGGTCCACCCAGGTGCCGCCGGCCCTGGCCGGACCCAACCCGGAACTGGCCCTGGGCAGCGTCGACTCGTTCGAGATCAGCGGGGCCTGGGACGCCACCGAGCACAAGCGCTGGACGAGGGCCCTGACCGCGATGCACTCCGGAGCCGCCGGCCCGGTCACCACCCCGGCCCGGGCCGCACTGGCCGCGACAGCGACCACCGCGGCCCTGGCCGCCGCCACCTACCAGCCCGCGAACGGCGCGGCCTACCCGGAGAACTCGGCGCTGGGAAAGGCCCTGCGCGATGTCGCCCGCCTGGTCAAGGCCGATGTCGGGCTCCAGGTAGCCTGCGTGGACGAGGGGGACTGGGACATGCACGCCGGCATGGGCACGGCCGACGAGGGCTGGATGCACGACCACCTGACCGACCTGGCCCAGTCCCTCGACGCCTTCGCCACCGACCTGGGCAGCCGGTTCGCCCGGGTCACGGTGGTCACGCTGTCCGAGTTCGGCCGGCGGGTGGGCGAAAACGGTTCGGGCGGCGTGGATCACGGCCACGGCAACGCGGTGCTGCTGCTGGGCGGCGGGGTGAACGGAGGCCGGGTGCACGGCACCTGGCCGGGCCTGTCCGACCCCGACCTGGTGGACGGTGACCTGGCCGGCACCACGGACTACCGGCTGATCCTCGGCGAGATCCTCCAGAAGCGTTGCGGAGCAGGCTCACTGGCGCAGATCTTCCCCGGCCTGAGCGGCCCGGAGCCCGGCGTGGTGAAGGCGGCGTAGCCGGCACGGCTGACGGGTCGGCCGCCCTCGGGTCGGCCGGCCCCGCTCGGATACGGCCGCAGGCGCGGCTCAAGTAAGTGGCCCAGCACTTCTCACCCGCCCCACGTGCGGCCCGGATACGCGGCCCAGCGCCTCGGCCCGGCCAGGTGGTCCGGGACAGCGCGCCTGGCCAGGTACAGCCCGGTGCAGCTCGCCTGGCTGATGCGGCCCGGACACGCGGCCAGACGCAGCCCACTCGGCCGGTAGCGGCCCAGGGACGTGGCCCGGCGCAGCCCACCTGGCTGGGTGTGGCTCGAACACGCAGCCCGACGCAACCCACCCACCCGGGAAAGACACCGTCGCCCAGGCGCGGGGTTGTGCGCCGATGCTGCCCCGGCGTCGCACCTGAGGCGGCCACCTGCGTCAAAATGGTCGTGTGGTGGTGCGAAAACGAAAGATCGACATCGCGGTCGGCCGCGAGGCCCTGGGGGCGTGGGCGGCCGATCCCACCGGCGTCCCCAGGCCGACGCTGGCCAACGCCGTGCGGTACACGCTGGAGGAACTTGCCGCCCGGGCGCCCGGACCGACCACCGAGGTTCGGGTGCCGCCGTTCGGCGCGGTGCAGTGCATGGACGGTCCGCGGCACACCCGGGGCACCCCGCCGAACGTGGTGGAGACCGACGCCCAGACCTGGCTGGAACTCGTCACGCGGCGTCTGACCTGGCGCGACGCGACGTACAACGGGCGTGTGCGGGCCAGCGGGCAGCGGGCCGACCTGTCGGAACTGCTGCCGATGCGCGGGCTTCTCGCCGAGACCGACAGCTAGTCGGTACCGTCGTGGTGTGGCTGAGAGCAAGGAACTGTCCGTGAGCACCGACGAGACTCCCGAGACGCCGGGAACCGCCGCGTCCCCCGATGCCGATGCCCAGGCCGAGCAGCCCGCGGAGCCGGCCGGGCCCTCCGGCCCGGAGTCGTACCGACTGCGCCGGGCACCGCGCTATCGCGCCTTCGGATTCACAGGCGTCCTGACCGGGATCGTCGTCGGGCTGGTGCTTGCCCTGTCGTTCCAGGCCACGGGCGACTACTCGACCCAGACCATTCTGGGTTACTTCGTGGCCATTTTCGGCATGCTCGGGGCTCTGATCGGCTGCGGGGCGGCAGTCCTGCTCGACCGTCGCAAGGACTGATCCGCAAGTCGCCCGGGCCGGTGTGTCGCAGGTCTGCCCCTCTGGCTGATGCTGCGACCTCCTCCGGATGTGCGACACTCGATGACGTGGCGCGCGGAGACGGACGGCTTTCGCACGAACTGCTTCCCGGCGAGAAGGGCCCGCAGGACGCCTGCGGCGTCTTCGGAGTCTGGGCTCCCGGTGAAGAAGTGGCGAAACTGGCCTATTACGGCTTGTACGCACTTCAGCACCGTGGACAGGAAGCAGCGGGCATCGCTGTCAGCAACGGCAAGCAACTGCTGGTCTACAAAGACATCGGCCTGGTTTCCCAGGTCTTCGACGAAACCTCCCTCGAGTCCCTGCGTGGGCACATCGCGGTCGGTCACTGCCGATACAGCACCACCGGCGGCTCGACCTGGCAGAACGCGCAGCCCACGCTCGGCGACACGGCCGCCGGCACGGTGGCCCTGGGGCACAACGGCAACCTGGTCAACGGGCACGAGCTGCGCGAGCTGGTGGCGCAGCGTTACGGCACCCTCGACCGCGGTGAGATCGTCAACGGCAACACCACCGACACCGCACTGGTGACGGCCCTGCTGGCCGGCGATCCCGATCACACTCTCGAAGCCACCGCGATGGACGTCCTTCCGCACCTGCGGGGCGCCTTCAGCTTCGTCTTCA
The DNA here is from genome assembly GCF_018499875.1 of Kineosporia corallincola. Lineage (GTDB taxonomy): Bacteria > Actinomycetota > Actinomycetes > Actinomycetales > Kineosporiaceae > Kineosporia > Kineosporia corallincola. The sequence continues at coordinate 162,864 of NZ_JAHBAY010000013.1, forward strand.
TGGACGAGCACACCCTCTACGGCGCCCGCGACCCGCACGGCGTGCGTCCGCTGGTGATCGGCAAGCTGGAGACCGGCTGGGTCATCGCCAGCGAGACCGCCGCGCTCGACATCGTCGGTGCCGCGTTCGTGCGGGAGGTGGAGCCCGGCGAGTTCATCGCGATCGACGCCGACGGTCTGCGCTCGCGTCGTTTCGCCGAGGCCAAGCCCACCGGCTGCATCTTCGAGTACGTCTACCTGGCGCGGCCCGACACCACGATCAACGGCAAGGTCGTGCACGAGTCCCGGGTGGACATGGGCCGCAAGCTGGCCCAGGAGCACCCGGTCGAGGCCGACCTGGTCATCCCGGTGCCCGAGTCGGGCACCCCGGCCGCGGTCGGCTACGCCCAGGAGTCGGGCATCCCGTTCAGTCAGGGCCTGGTCAAGAACGCCTACGTCGGGCGCACGTTCATCCAGCCCAGCCAGACCATCCGGCAGCTCGGCATCCGGCTCAAGCTGAACCCGCTGAAGAACGTGATCAAGGGCAAGCGGCTGGTCGTCGTCGACGACTCGATCGTGCGCGGCAACACGCAGCGTGCCCTGGTGCGCATGCTGCGTGAGGCCGGTGCGGCCGAGATCCACGTGCGCATCTCCTCGGCCCCGGTCACCTGGCCGTGCTTCTACGGCATCGACTTCGCCAGCCGGGCCGAGCTGATCGCCAGCGGTCTGGGTGTCGATGAGATCCGCGCCAGCATCGGCGCCGACTCCCTGGGCTACATCTCCCTCGACGGCATGGTCGAGGCCACCGAGCAGAAGCGGGAGCGGTTGTGCACCGCCTGCTTCACCGGCGAGTACCCGATCGCGCTGCCCGACTCCGAGCACCTGGGCAAGCACGCCCTGGAACAGTCGCAGCTCCCGCTCGGCCTGGAGATCTCGCAGCGTGACCCGGAGCCCCGGAAGGACGCCGAAGGCGTGTCCACCGGTCTCGCCGGCGGTGCCGTCGACGCCCTCACCCGTCCCTGAGACCGACCTCTCCGACGGTCCGTCCGCCATTCAAGCGAGTAGGGTTATCTCTGTGGCTTCAGCTGAGCCGGGTTCCACGGCCCTGACCTATGCCTCTGCCGGTGTCGACACCGAGGCCGGTGATCGCGCCGTCGAGTTGATGAAGGCGTCGGTTCGCCGTACGCACGGCCCCGAAGTCCTCGGTGGCCTCGGTGGCTTCGCCGGTCTGTACGACGCGGGTTTCCTCACGTCGTACAAGCGACCGTTGCTGGCGACCAGCACCGACGGCGTGGGCACCAAGATCGGCATCGCCCGCGCGCTCGACATTCACCACACCATCGGCATCGACCTGGTCGGCATGGTGGTGGACGACATCGTGGTGTGCGGCGCGCGGCCGCTCTTCATGACCGACTACATCGCCGTCGGCAAGGTACTGCCCGAGCGCATCGCGGCCATCGTCAGCGGTATCGCCAAGGGTTGCGAGCTGGCCGGCACCGCTTTGGTCGGCGGTGAGACGGCCGAGCACCCCGGCCTGATGGCAGCCGACGAGTACGACGTGGCCGGCGCCGCCACCGGAGTGGTCGAGGCCGACGACGTGCTCTCACCCGAACGGGTGAAATCCGGAGACGTGGTCATCGGACTGGAGTCGTCCGGGCTGCACTCCAACGGCTTCTCCCTGGTGCGCAGCGTTCTCAAGCTGGCCGGCTGGTCGCTGGAGCGCGACGTGCCCGAGCTCGGCCGCACCGTGGGTGAGGAACTGCTCGAGCCCACCCGCATCTACACCGCCGACGTTCTGGCGGTCGCGCAGGCCCTGGGCACCGAACTGCACGCCGTTTCGCACGTCACCGGGGGTGGCCTCGCAGCCAACCTGGCCCGGGTGCTGCCCACCGGTACGAGCGCCGTGATCGATCGCTCCACGTGGCGCCCACAGCCGGTGTTCGATCTGCTGATGAAGCTGGGGTCGGTGCCGCTGCTCGACGCCGAGGGCACATTCAACCTCGGCGTCGGCATGGTTCTGGTGGTCGATCAGGCTGCGGCCGATCGCACACTGGCGCTGCTCGCCGGTCGCAACCTGCCCGCCTGGGTGCTGGGGCAGATCGGAACCGGCGACGAATCGGCAGCCGAAGGCGCCGTCCAGGGCACCAAGGGTGTGAACGGCGGTTCGGTCCGCCTGGTCGGGGAGTACCGGGCCTGAGGTCCGGCGTCCCGATCATGAACCGCGGTTGGGTATGGCGAACCCTGAACTCGGCATCTGGTGGTGCCGGGTTCAGGGTGGACACGGGAAAAACACGCCACATCGTCGTAGCGCGTCATCGTCATGCCAAATGCTCGTCGCCTGGCCGAGGCAGCCTTGCAAAGGGGATTGGGCGGTGATCGTCCAGAGCCCTGACGTACTCGATCCCCGGCACCTGGCAGGCACCGGGGATCGAGTCACCAGTCAATGGCGACCGTTGGATGCCCAGTCGGCGTACTCGTCATACTCATCGCCGTCTCGCCCGGCATCCGTGTCATCCACGGGCGCGCTCGGGTGACGGTCATGAGTGCCGAGTTCCCTCTGCAAGGCGTCGTAGTCGGTGCTGGGGCTGTAGTACTTCAGCTCCCTCGCGACCTTCGTCTGCTTGGCCTTCTGACGGCCGCGCCCCATGGCGTCGACCCCCTTAAACGTCGACCCGGCGCAGGCGCACATGGCGCGGCCCCGGAGTGGTCATCAGTCTCTCGTGACGCCAAACGCTACATCGTCTGGTGCGGTTCCGGCATCCCGGTTGGAACGGCTGACCCGGCCAGGGGAAAGCCGTAACCCGTTTGCCGACCGCGGGCTTACGGGTCCCATCTTACGTGCAACCTGCGTGAGACGCTCACCCCGCCGCTCCGGGGAGTCCCGATCAGGGCCGGCTTGCCCCTCCGGGCAGTGGCCGGTCTCACATGACGGTCACGGGAAGCCACGGATCGGTCCGCGTGGTTTGATAGCAATGTCCTAATCGTAGGCAACACGCCCGTGAAGCTTTTCGCGATCGCCGGGGGGTCGGCTCGTGGTCACGAGGGATGGACCGTGAGTAGGCGTCACTCTCAGGCACGACTTCACTCGGAAGTCGTAGTGTGCCGCTTCGTCCTCATCAGGGTCTGAGAATATGGATCTGGGCGCTTCGGGGGTGCTCCACACAGTGATGGCTGATTTAGTGGTGCACACGCCGTCCTCGAGGGGGTTTGATGTGATCCGGGCGAAACCGCATGGCCTGATTGAGGGGCATGTATCCGGTGTTCGGCGGGCACATCGCGCTATCGAGGGAGTGCTCACGAGAGCGAAGGTTAGAACCGACCCGCGAGGCGTGTCGGATGGGCCACATTCGTGGTTCGATCACTGTAAGGTGCCATGCCGTGACCGTACGTACACAACCAACGTCATGCTTCCTCCTGATGGGGGATCATCCGTCTGGATTGTTCCCGCGACGTGTCCTAACAAGGCACGATGTCGGAAGCCGGGGTATCCGCCCCGTTCATGGAGGCTGACATGACCACCCGATCGCCCGACGCCGAGCCGCTGCTCACACCGGCTGAGGTTGCCGCGCTATTCCGTGTCGATCCGAAGACCGTCACCCGGTGGGCTAAAGCCGGCAAGCTCTCTTCGATCCGAACGCTCGGTGGCCATCGCCGCTACCGCGAGTCGGAAGTTCGGGCCTTGCTCGCTGGAATCCCACAGCAGAGGCTCGACGAGGACTGAGTTCCTGACGACCCGATAATCCGTGACCGCCGAGGCCGCTTATGGCCTCGGCGGTTTTCGGCTTCCCGGGCGCCATTAGTGGAAAACACCTACCCATGAATATGGGTGGTGGGGTCCGGGGGTTGATTCGTCATGCCCTGACACTGCCCCGTAGCTACGGGGTGTGATCGGAGGGGCGGGCAGCGCCGCACAGCGGCTCGTATACGAGACAGGCCGTCGATGACGCCGTGCAGTGTCATTAACGGCCTTTGGCGGCTCGCTCAGGGCTTGATGACCCGGGAGCCTCAGAACAGCCTCGGCAGGCTCGTGGGGTCCGAGAGCGCTGCGACCACCGAGCTGGCCGATGCCGATGAGTCCGATGACGATTCCGATGTCGCCGAGACCTCTTCACCTGCCGACGTCGTCGTCTCCCCGCCCGTGGTCTCGTCTTCCGTGGTGGTCGACGTGGTGGTGGGGGGAGTCGTCGTCGGCTTGGTGGTGGTCGACGTCGTGGTGGGTTTCGTGGTGGTGGTCGGCTTCGTCGTGGTGGGCTTCGTCGTGGTCGGCTTGGTGGTGCTCGTCTTCGTCGTGGTCTTCGTCGACGAGGTGGTCTTGCTCGTGGACGAAGGCTTCTTCGTGGTGGTGCTGCTGCGGCTCGTGGTGGATCGCACCGTGGTGGTCGTGACCACCGGGTTGCCGCTGGCGTCTGTGGTCGTGGTGGTGATGACCTGCGCCGGAGCGTCGTCGGTGTCACTGTCGCTGTCGGACGGGGAGCCGGTGGCCTGGGTGGCGGGAACCTCGGTGCCATCGGCGGACGTGGCGTCGTCGGTCGCTGCCGGCACCTCGGTGCCGTCCGTGAGGTTCACCGAGGCGGTGTTGGTGGTGTCGGCCGGATTGTTCAGGCCGGTGACGGCCCAGGCGGGCAGTGCGACGACCACTGCCGCGGCGACGCCCCCGATGATGGGGCGGCGCAGCAACAGGGGGCGTGGTGCCCGATGCCTACCGACGTACCTCATGGCCCGCTCTCGTCTGCCGGAGCCGGGGCTCCGTGCGTTGTCTCACTGCTGTGACGCGCCACGATAGGGGCGAAGCGCGCTGATGTCCGTGTCGTCCGATTCACAACCTGAGGTGCACTATGCTGTACATCGGGCCGTGAGCGCTCTGTGTTACTCATCGGACGCTAACAGGCGATTCGCGCTCCCGGCGATCGCGCGCCGATGCTGGCAGCTGCCCCGGTGACCGTCGCGCAGCAGTTCACACCTGTTCCCCGCTTCCTGACCAACACAGTCCTGTCTGCTCCTAGCTTGCTGTAGCCAGGCGCGCAGCGGGAGCGGTTCGGCAGATTGATAAGCCCTGGATAGGGCTTACTTGAGCTAGCGGGTCCCAGGTGCCTCAGTCTGCACAGATCGGACGACCGTTCGGCGCTCGACGCTTGCGCGGGCGACCGCCGACATGAGTGAGGCCGACCGTGGCATCCGCCTGCGGCCGGCCCATGCCCCTGTGAAGGGGTGCGTGTCTAGTTCTTCTCGAGGCAACGAGCGTTGACGACCTCGACGCTCTCGCCGTAGCGATCGCTCAGGTTGCGCTCGATGGAGGCGACCGTGGCGCCGTCATTCACGTCGACCTGCGTGCTGCGCGTGAAGCGGCTGGAAGGAATCGTGACCCGGAGCTCGAACCGGCCGCGCCAGAGGACGGTGCCGGGGCTGACGGCGACGAACTGGGTGGGATGTGCGGTGGTGACGTTCTCAACCATGGGGAAACAACGATCCTGAACGTAGTGCCTTTCGTGGTCGGTGCGGACACCTCGGTGTGCTCCGCGCCCATACCACAACGTGACAACGGTGGCTCTTATGCCACCGACGAGACACACGTTACTCCTCCTGGCCGCCTCAAACTGCCGGAGTTACTAACCGTGGGTAGTGTCTTTCGGTCCGTCACGTCGGGACCGTCGTCCGCAAAAAGTTTTCCGGTGTCGGGCCTCGAAGCGGAAAGATTCTGACCTGATGACTCCCTAAGGTCCTTGCGCCGGCCGGAGAAACGGCTGGTCCGGACCTAACAGGGGAGACCGAGATGTCGATCACTCAGGACAGTCGCCAGGCCACCGGAACCGGCCAGGAGGCCACCGAACTGCTCGAGACCCTGGCCGAACGCCGCTTCTTCCTGCGTCAGACCGTGCGCAACCTCACTCTGGACCAGGCCACCTCCCGTCCGACCGTGAGCGAACTGACCCTGGCCGGACTGGTGAAGCACGTCGGCGAGATGGAGGCGCAGTGGGTGCGCTTCATCGTCGAGGGCACCGAGGCCGTCGCCCTGCCGGAGAACTGGGAGAGCGACCCGTCGTTCTGGCGGGAGGGCTGGCGGCTGGCCGAGGGGGAGAGCCTGGAGAACGCCCTGGCCACCTGGGAGACGATCGCCGCACACACCGAGGAGGTGGTGCGAGGGCTGCCCGACCTGAACGTCGCCCACGCCCTGCCCCCGGCGCCCTGGTTCCGGCCGGGCGCCAGCTGGTCGGCCCGCCGCACGCTGCTGCACCTGATCGGTGAGATCTCCCAGCACTCCGGGCACGCGGACATCATCCGGGAGAGCATCGACGGCCAGAAGACCATGGGCTGAACCGCGTCTCGGCAGGTCAGGCGGGTGCTAGTACCTCTGTCCCATGGCAGTTCGGACCTGCCCGGCCCGCCAATGGGTAGCAACACACCCGGCTACCCGGAGGACGACATGAAGAAGACGCTGATCATCAGTGGCGCCGCCGCCGCGGCGATCCTGCCCGCGGCGTTCGGGCTGGCAGCCAATCCGTCGCTGAGCGCGCAGCGGCCGGTCGACCAGAGCTCGGTGCAGCTGGTGGACAGTTCCAGTCGGCCCTCGGCCACGAGTTCCGGCGGTGCCGCGGGCCCGGCGACCGGTGCGGGGACGCCCTCGGTTCCGGCGACGTCGTCGGGTGAGGGGACGCTGGTGGTTGCGGGGACGTCGTCGGGTCGCGGAACGTCGTCGGCCTCGGCGTCCGGGGAGGGCTCGAAGGCCGTGGACGATCACGGCCGGCGGCACGGTGGTCATGGTCGTCATGGTGAGGACGACGACCGTGGCGCCCCGACGCCGCGCGGTTCGGCGGGGGCCACCTCCAGCACGCACACGGCGGCCGGTCATGACGCGGGCGACGACCACGGCAAGCACGGCGGTCACGGCGAGAGCGACGGCTGATCCCCGCTCCTGTTCCCGCTCCCGACGAGGCATCATCTCTCATGCACGAAGCAGCGCGGCCTGAGCCCGGGGAGAGCGATGCGCACATGACCGACGACGCCTGGGTGAGCGTCGCCGGCGCCGGCACCGTCCGGGCCTCCGATCAGCCGCTCCGCTGGGGCCGGTTGGTCGGGGGTGTCGTGGTGCTGGCGTTGCTGGTCTTCGCCGGGGTCGCGGCGGTGAGCGCGGTCACCGCACGCCGGGCGGCCGAGCGCGAGGCGGTGAACGACGCACTGGCCATCACCGACGTGCTCGGCGAGTCGGTGATGCAGCCCGCCCTCACCGACGACCTGTCCTCCGCCGACGCCACGCGCCGGCAGGCGGCGCTGGACCAGCTCGACGTGACGGTGCGCGAGCGGCTGCTCAGCGACACGATCGTGCGGGTCAAGCTGTGGAAGCCGGACGGCACGATCGTCTATGCCGACGAGTCCCAGCTGATCGGGATGCGTTTCGCGCTCGACGACGAGGAGATCGAAGCCCTCGACGAGCGGGTGACGAAGGCCGAGATCAGTGACCTGAGCGCCCCGGAGAACCGGTTCGAGCGCAGCAACAACCGCAAGCTCCTCGAGGTCTACCGCCCGGTGTGGGCGCCGGACGGCCAGACGCTGCTGTTCGAGACCTACTCCGCCTACGACGCGGTGACGGCCCGGACCAGCCAGCTGTGGCGGGGTTTCGGCGGCATCACGCTGACCAGCCTGCTCCTGCTGCTGGTCGCGCAGGCCCCGCTGACCTGGGCCCTGGTGGCGCGGGTGCGCCGTGCGCAGGCCGAGCGGGAGGCCTACCTGGCCCGGGCGGTGCAGGCCTCGGACGACGAAAGGCGCCGTATCGCCGCCACTCTGCACGACGGCGCGGTGCAGGAGCTGGTGGGCAGCGCGTTCCTGGTGGCCGGCGTCGCGGACCGGGCCCGGGCGGCCGGTGACGGCACGGCGGCACAGCAGCTCGACCTGGCGGCGGGCTCGGTGCGGTCGAGCATCGGTGGTCTGCGTTCGTTGCTGGTGGACATCTATCCGCCGTCCCTGCGCAGTGCCGGTCTGCGCGCGGCGCTGACCGATCTGGCGGCGCCGTTGCGGGCCCAGGGTGTGGGGGTGCTGGTGGAGGTGCCGGACGAGCCGGAGCTGACGGCGGAGAAGGAGGAGCTGGTGTTCCGGGTGGCCCAGGAATGCCTGCGCAACATCATGAAACACGCGGACGCCGAGAACGTGCGGGTCGGCCTGCACGGTCCGGACGAGGAGGGGCACACGGTGCTGGAACTGGTGGACGACGGTGTCGGGTTCGATCTCGGCGCCGTGCTGGCGCGCCCCGAGGAGGGGCACTTCGGGCTGCGGCTCGTGGCCGATCAGGCGGCGGCCGCGGGGGCGGAGCTCCGGGTGCGCACCGCTCCCGGTGAGGGGACGAGCTGGCGGCTGGAGGTGCCCCGGTGAGCGACCGGATCCGGGTGCTGCTGGTGGACGACCACGCGCTGGTGCGGGCCGGGCTGACCGCTCTGCTCGACGCCCATCCACGGATCGAGGTGGTGGGGGAGGCCGCGGACGGCGACCAGGCCGTGGAGCTGACCGAGAACGCCGAGCCCGACGTGGTTCTCATGGATCTGTCGATGCCGGGCACCGACGGGGTGACGGCGACCCGGGAACTGCTGGTGCGGCGTCCGGGAACCCAGGTTCTGGTGCTCACCTCGTTCTCCGACCGGAACCGGGTGCGGGACGCCCTGGCAGCGGGTGCGATCGGCTACCTGCTCAAGGACTCCGACCCGCAGGACGTGGTGAACGGGGTGATCGCGGCGGCCCGGCAGGGCTCGCCGCTCGACCCCCGGATCGCCCGGACCCTGCTGACCGAGGGCACGGTCGGCCCGCCGCCCGCACTGCCCCCGCTGTCGCCGCGGGAGCTGGACGTGCTCCGGCTGGTGGCGCGGGGGATGGCGAACAAGCAGATCGGCCGTGCCCTCGGGATCAGCGAACGGACCGTGAAGGTGCACCTGGGCAACGTGTTCCGGCGGATCGGCGTGCAGGACCGCACCTCCGCAGCACTCTGGGCCCGGGAGAACCTCCAGCAGTGATCACCGCCTGCGGGTGAAGGGTGCCCTCAGGGTGGGGACGATGTGCTTCCAGTGCCAGGCGAAGGCGGCCAGGGCGATGACGCCGTACACCGCGGACAGGATCAGCCGGCCCTGGGTGCCGGTGACCGGGAACTGAATCATGAACAGCAGCAGCAGGATCCAGGCCGACCAGTGGTGGAACCGCAGGCCGATGATCAGCGCGATGCCCATCATCGTCTGCGTCGCGGTCAGCAGCATCTCCTCGGTCTGCCGGTGGTCGAGGGCCAGGGCCGGGTCGCCGCCGCCGAACAGGTAGGCGATCGGCAGCGAGCCGACCAGGAGCGTCCACTGGTTCACCTTGGACGAGATCAGCGTCGCGATCGCGGCCCCGGCGTTGCCGCGCCAGGCGAACATGATCGCGATGATGAACTCCGGTGCCTCGGAGGCCAGCGGGGCCACCCACTGCACCAGCAGGAATTCGTCCACGCCCAGCGACGCGCCGCCCTCGACCAGGCTGTGGGCGAACGGTTCCGCGGCGATCATCACCACGAACGCGGCGAACAGGAACAGCCCGGCCAGGGTCCAGCGGCGCGGGCTCCTGGCCAGGCCGCCGATCGCCGCCGAGGTGCCCTGGAGGTGCGGCTCCTCCACCGCGCCCCGGCTGAGCCGGTAGGCGTAGTAGGCGAACCAGGCGAACAGGATCACGCCCATCCACAGGTGGATCTGGCCGGTGAGCGGCATGACGAACGCGAAGACGCCGGCGAACAGCAGGAACCCGAGTTCGAGCCGGTTGTCGCGGTCGAGCGGGATGGCGTGCGTGGTGCGGCCTTTCAGTCGCCGCAGGCCCCACAGCCCGACCAGCACCACGACCGGCCAGCCGAGCCCGAGCAGCAGCCGGTTGGAGCCGGTCATGTTGGCGGCGGCGTACTGCACGTACTCCGGATTGCTGCCGGCCGTGTAGGCGTAGTACAGGTCGACCGCGTACTCCGGGAGTACCGCGATCAGGGCCAGGATGGCGATGGCCAGCCCGCCGGAGATGTCGACCTGCGCCGCCTCGGCGGCCCAGGCCAGCAGGAACGACGCGGCGAACACCGCGACGCCGTAGATCAGCATCGACAGCACCGGCTCCGGATGTGTTCCGGACAGCCGGGTGACGACGGCGGGAAGGGCGAGGAGCACGCAGAGCCCGATGGAACGCAGCATCAGCGCGCGGGGACTGCGTGGCGTGGGTGGTGCGGCGGCTTCGGTGGTGGTGGTCACGGCGGGACGGCTCCCTCGGTCGGTTCCGGCCGGGTCGCCGTGGTGCCAGGGGCGGAGCAGACCCGGCCAGCAGACGGACGTGCTGGCCGAAGGTCTGGCTCGCCGTCACCCCGCAGCTGCCCGCGGACGACGGTGGATGACCGTGCGCCGCACGCTGACTGCGCGGCGGGCGCCGTGATGTCGACCATCCGCACCTGCCCAGCACCGGCGAGGGCAGGCGGAGTTACTCCCCTTCTGACCAACCAGGCTAACCGACGGGCCGGCCCCTGTCGTCGTCAGGCGCCGTGCCGCGAGCTCACACCGGTGGGTGGCTGACCTCCAGATGCTCGCAGACCCAGTCGACGGCGGTACGTACGAAGGTCACCCGGTTCGCCGTGTCGAGCAGCTCGTGCCCCTCCCCCGGGAACAGCAGGAACTGGTGCCGCACATCGTTTTTCGCCAGAGACTCGACCACCTGCTCGGCCTCCTCCAGTGGCACGTTGGTGTCGTCGGCGCCGTGCACCACCAGCAACGGGGCCCTCAGCCGGTCGATCCGGCGGATCGGTGAGAACTCGCGCAGCAGCCCGGCGTGGGCGGCCGGGTCGCCGTACTTGGACACCGCGGCCGCGGCGATCCACGGCTCGGTGTGCCGGTAGAAGGTCTCCAGGTCGGCCATCCCGCACACGTCGATGCCGACCGCGAACAGCTGCGGGAACCAGGTCAGGCCGGCCAGGGTCAGGTAGCCGCCGTACGACCGGCCCATCAGCCCGACCCGGCCGGGCACCGAGACCCCGCTCTCCAGAAGGTGTTCCGCGGCCGCGGAGACGTCCTGGATCGAGCCGTCGCGCAGCTCCACGTCGTCCGCGGTCTCGAAGGCCCGCCCGAAACCCGAGGAACCGCGCACATTCGGCGCGAACACCGCGACCCCGGCCGACACCAGCGACTGGAACAGGGAGTTGTACACCGGGCGTTCCTGCGACTCCGGCCCGCCGTGCAGGTGGATCATCGTCGGCCAGGGGGCGGGCGAGTCGGGGCGGTAGAGCCAGCCGCTCAGCGGCAGGCCGTCCAGCCCGCGAAAGCGCCGCAGCACCGGCCGGGTCAGGTCGGCGGTGTCGACCGTGGCGTAGCTGGCGCCCCGGGAACCGCGCAGCTCACCGTCGGCCTTGCTGGTCAGCGGCAGCGTGGTGCCGGTGACCAGGTCGATGGTCCAGGCGCCGCGCGGGTCCGACCAGTCCTCCGCCGCGAGGATCAGCGACTTGCCCCCGGCGAGGAGCTGGCAGTCGTCCACCACGTCACGTGGCAGCGGGCCGATCTCGTCCTGCTTCAGCGAGTCCAGGTCGAGCAGGCTCACCGCGCTGGTGCCGCCGTACTCGTTCCACAGCAGCACGGCCGTGGCGCCGTCTGCCGACAGGGAAAAGCGTTGCAGCTCGGCGTGATCCCGGCGGGCCAGCAGCTCGGCCGGGCCGTCGCCGGACAGGTCCAGGCGGACCAGCGCGGCCAGGTCGTGGTCGGCCTCGGTGCGGGCGTACAGGTGCCGGCCGTCGGGTGAGAGCGCCCCCAGATCGGCGAAGCCGCCGCGCTCGCCGGTCACCGAGGTGTGCACCGCCCGCTCGTCCGACCCGTCGAGCGCGCAGACCGCCAGCGTGCGGTAGCTGCGCGGGCCGCGCCGGATCAGCGCCCGGTCACCGGCCACGTCGAGCAGCGACACCAGCGGCCCGGAGGTGATCACCGTGCGGGTGCCGTCGGCGGGCGAGATCAGCACGGCGGACGCCACGGCCCCCACGGTCTCGGTGACCATGAGCTGTCCTTGGGCCGTCCACCCGTGCCGGGACCCCGCCCCCAGCCAGGCGGTCCGCCCCGGGCCACCGGACACCAGACGCAGGCCGGAACCGTCCGGGCGGACCACCCAGATCTCGTCGCGCGAGCTGCCCGCGCCCGCCACCAGGCAGGCCAGCCAGGCCCCGTCGGGCGACCAGCTGATCGACAGCACCCGGGCCAGCGAGATGCCCGGGCTGACCGGCTGGGTCTGCTGCGAGTGCAGGTCTTTCACCCAGATCGAGGGCGCCCCGCCACGGTCGGAGATGAAGGCGATCCGCGTGCCGTGCGGGTCGGGCGTGGGTGACCAGCTGCCGTAGACGTCCTCGGGTACGGCCTCGCCGGCCTGGTCGTCGTGCCCGAAGGATTCCTGGACGTTCACAGACCGGTCCGCTGGAGCCAGAGCTCGAGCAGGCCGAGCTGCCACAGCACGTTCGCGCCGATCGTGGTGCGGGCCGTGTTGGGGTCGCCGAGCAGGCCGTTCACCACCTCCGGCCGGAACAGTGCCCGGTCCAGCGCGGCCCGCGAAGTCAGTGCCTCGCGCACGCTTTCGAGGATGGGGCCGTCGAGATGACGCACCCCGGGCACCGGGAAGTAGCCCTTGGTGCGGTCGATGACGGCGTCCGGCACGACGCCCCGGGCCGCCTCCTTGAGCACGCCCTTGCCACCGTGCGCGAGCTTGAGTCCGGGTGGGCAGAGCGCAGCGAGTTCCACGAGTTCATGGTCGAGGAACGGGACGCGCGCCTCCAGCCCCCACGCCATCGTCATGTTGTCGACCCGCTTCACCGGGTCGTCCACCAGCATGATCCGGCTGTCGATGCGCAGCGCCGCGTCGAGGGTGCTCTCGGCGCCCGGGGCGGCGAAGTGGTCGCGGACGAACGCCAGGCTCGGGTCGCCGTCCACCGTGCGGTCCGGGTTCAGCAGGGCGGCCACACCCGACGACGGCCGGTCGAAGAACACCCCGGCGTAGGCCTCGGCGGCCTGCGAACGGGGGACGTCGCGCAGCGGCGGGTACCAGTCGTACCCGGCGAACACCTCGTCGGCGCCCTGCCCGGACTGCACCACCGTGATCTTCTTCGAGACCTCCTCGGAGAGCAGGTAGAAGGCCACGCAGTCGTGGCTGACCATCGGCTCGCTCATCGCCGCGATCGCGCCCTCCACGCCGTGGGCCAGCCGGTCGTCGGGGATCAGGATCTTGTGGTGATCGGTGCCGAACTCCTTGGCCACCAGGTCGGAGTACTCGAACTCGTCGCCGATCTCGCCGCCCGCGGCGTTGAACCCGATGCTGAACGTGGCCAGTCCCTGCTGCCCGGCCCGGGCCAGCAGCGCCACCACCAGGCTGGAGTCGAGACCGCCGGACAGCAGCACGCCCACCGGGACGTCCGACACCATGCGCCGCTGCACGGCCAGGTCGAGCGCGGCGAGGGTCCTCTCCCGCCACTCGTCGTCCCCGATCGAAAGATCGTGCGTGGCGGGGGGATTCCAGTACACCGCCTCGGTGGACGAGCCGTCGGGCTCGATCACCCGCACGGTGGCCGGCGGCAGCTTGCGCACCCCGGACAGGATGGTGCGCGGCGCCGGCACCACCGAGTGCCAGGACAGGTAGTGGTGCAGCGCGACCGGGTCGATCGAGGTGTCCACGTCGCCCGCCGCCAGCAGGGCGGGCAGCGTGGAGGCGAACCGGATGCGCCGCGGGGTCTCGCTCAGGTACAGCGGCTTGATACCGAGCCGGTCACGGGCCATCACCACCCGGCCGGTGTCCAGCTCGGTCAGCACGATCGCGAACATGCCGAGGAAGTGGTCGACGAAGGACGTGCCCCAGTGGTGGTACGCCTTGAGGATCACCTCGGTGTCGGACGTGGAACGGAACCGGTAGCCGTGGCCCTCCAGCTCGCGCCGCAGCTCGTGGTGGTTGTACACGCAGCCGTTGAAGATCATGGCCAGGCGCAGTTCGTCGTCTACCATCGGCTGCGACCCGGCCTCGGAGAGGTCGATGATCTTCAGCCGATGGTGCACGAACGCCACCGGCCCGTGCGACCAGGTCCCCTTCGAGTCCGGCCCCCGGCGCTCCAGGCACGGTGACATCCTGGCCACCGCGTCGAGATCGGGTTTCGCACCGTCCAGCCGGAACTCGCCACCCAAGCCGCACATGCACAGACCTCCTGAAGCTAGCCGGACCTCACGTCCCCGTAGACCGAGTTGACCACGACTCCCCGGGGAGTGCGCAACCCGACTAGGCCAGCAGCCAGGTGTCTTTCGAGCCGCCCCCGCGCGAGCTGTTCACCACCATGCTCCCGGCCGGGGCCACCCGGGTCAGGGCCGTGGGGGCCACCCGCAGCTCGTCGGTGCCCGAGTTCAGCACGAAGGCCCGCAGGTCCACGTGGTGCGCCGTGAGCTGATCATCGGTGAAGCAGGGCATGGTCGACAGCTGCACCATGTCCTGGGCGATCCAGCGGTGCGGTGCGGTCTTCAGCTGCTTGCGGTGCGCCTCGATCTCCTGCTCGGAGGCCAGCGGCCCGATCAGCACACCCTCACCGCCGTAGCCGTCCACCGGCTTCAGCACCAGCTGCTCGATCCGGTCCAGCACCTGCGCGGCCTGGTCCGGCAGCCCGCACAGGAACGTCGGAACGCTGTTCAGCAGCGGCTTCTCGTTCAGGTAGTACTCGATCATCTGCGGCACGAAGGCGTACACGGCCTTGTCGTCGCCCACCCCGTTGCCCGGGGCGTTGGCCAGCACCACCCGGGCCGCACCGACCGCGGACAGCAGCGAGGGCCCGATCGGCCGGCCGTCCGCGCCCGAGGAGTGCAGCAGCGCTTCCTCGTCGACCCGCAGGTAGAGCACGTCCACCCGGGTGCGGCCACCCTCCCGCAGCAGGTACACGGTGTCGTTCTCGACCAGCAGGTCGCTGATCACGGCCACCGGCACACCCATCTCGTTGGCCAGCATGCGGTGCTCGAACCAGGGCGAGCTCTCCGGGCCGTCGCTGAGCAGCACCACCTGCGGGGTGTCGGGGGCACTCGGCAGCGCCGCCGACTGCAACGTCTCCAGCAGCATCGACGGCACCACGTCCGGGTC
Source organism: Kineosporia corallincola (assembly GCF_018499875.1). GTDB lineage: Bacteria > Actinomycetota > Actinomycetes > Actinomycetales > Kineosporiaceae > Kineosporia > Kineosporia corallincola. The sequence continues at coordinate 177,944 of NZ_JAHBAY010000013.1, forward strand.
GAGCATGCGCGCCGGGCGCGGCAGGTCGCCCATCACCGCGTCGCTCAGCCGCCGGTTCTGCACCGAGTAGCCCAGGCCGGAGGGGGCCCGCAGATTGTCTTCCAGGATCAGCCACTCGCCGGTGACCGAGTCCTTCACCAGGTCCATGCCGCTGATGTGGGCGCGCACCTTCTGCCGGTGCACCAGTGCCCCGGTGCCGCGCAGGCCGGGGGCCGACTCGACCACCCAGGCCGGCACCACGCCGTCTTTCAGCACCGCGCGCTCGCCGTAGATGTCGTGCAGGAACAGGTCGAGGGCCGCTGCCCGCTGCCGCAGGCCCAGGCTGAGCCTGGACCACTCGTCGGCCTGCACCACGCGGGGCAGCAGGTCGACCGGGAACAGCCGGGCGCTGGCCCGGCCCGGCACGCCGAAGGTGACGCCGTTGGAGCGCTGCTCCTCGTCGCGCCGCCGCTCCCGCTGCCGCATACCGGCCGGGCCGAGCTCCTCGAGCACCCGGAACATGCCCTCGTAGGCCGGCGTGGGGCCGTTCTCGGCCAGCGCCTCGTCGCCGGGCTCCCGGTACAGCGGCAGGGCCAGGGGGTGCCCGGCCTCACCCGGCACGGTCGGCGCGGCCTGGTCCGGGTCGGTGCGGCGCACCAGCATGTCGACCACGTCGGCGAACCGCTCGCGGCGCTCGTACACGGTGCGCTGCTCGGCCGCGGAACTGCCTCGTACCAGGGCGCGTTCGGCCAGCTCGGTGACCCGGTCCCAGTCGCCGGCCTCCTCCAGCTGCGGGCGCAGGTCGTCGAGCAGCTGGTGCACGGCCTGCGCGGCCGGCACCGGGCGCGAGGAGCGTGGCAGGTCGAGCAGGTCGCCCTCCAGGCCGGAGCGGGCCGCCCGCCACAGCGCGCTGCGCAGCAGGGGCGAGGGCCAGCGCCGGGCCGGTTCGCCGGCGGTGATCGCGGCGGCCTCCTGGCGCACCATCGCCCGGAACAGCCCGGCCAGCAGCACCACCGTGTCCAGGTCGGGACAGGCGTCGGTGAGCCGCAGTTCGAGCGTGGGCAGGTGCGAGGAGGGGCGCACATCGAAGTAGATCATCCCGGCGTCGCTGATCGTGCCGGAGTCGACCAGGTCGGCGATCAGCTGGTCGTGCTCGGCTGCGGAGTTCACCTCGCCGCTCAGGCCGGCGGTGGGCCAGCGCGACCAGAGCAGCGACCGGTTGCTCGCGTAGCCCGAGTCCTCGCCCATCCAGAACGGGGAGGACGCCGAAAGAGCCAGCAGCACGGGAAGTCTCGGGGTGACCCGCTGCGCGATGCGGACGGCCAGGTCACGGTCGGAGACCTGCACGTGCACCTGCGCGCCACAGATCAGCTGCTCGCGCACCAGCGTCTGGTACTCGTCGAGCATGTGCTCGTAGCGCCGGTTCGGCGTCACCGACAGCTGGAGCGGGTCGACCAGCGGCACGGTGCCCGCGGCCACCACGCCCAGCCCCATCGGGGTGGCCACCTCGACCAGCCGCCGGCGGGTGTTCACCAGGGCCTGGCGCAGGTCGTCCAGGGTGTTGCAGACCGGGGTGTTGCTCTCGACCACGCTGCGCTGGAGCTCGTCGGAGTAGGTGTCGTCGGGCAGGTGCTCCAGCAGCTTGGGGGCCTGGGCCACCAGCTCGCGGGACAGCAGGTCCACGACGTGGAACTCTTCTTCGACTCCGAGGCTGGTCAGTTCGCCGGGACCGGTCACGTCTGGTCGCCACCTCGCACATCGGGCTGCACCACCGTGACGGACGACGCGGCGGTGGGCGAACGGGCGCGCTGTTTGCGTCCGGCTCACCGTCAATCGACCTTAAGGCCGATGCGTGACCTGCACATTTCGACAGGGTTGCGGCGTGCTGTGCGGGCAAAATGGTGGACGACGAGGAGCTCGGTCAAAGCTCCCCGTCGTCCACAATTTTCGGTTCTATCCGGCGGTGTGCTCCCGGTGGCCGGTCGGCCGGCCCTGGTCGTCGCGGCCGCTGCTGGCCCGCAGGATCGCCTCCGGGGTGATCTCCTCGTCCGGCGCGAGCCGGGGCAGCGGCAGGATCGGGTCCTCGTGGTCGAGGTGGTCGATGGTCTTGAGCCGGGCCAGGTTCTCCCGGGCCAGGTCGCTGTGCCGCTGCTCGACGGCCCGGTCGGGGCGCACCACCAGGGTGGACTCGCGCATCGCCTCGGGCGGCGAGTCGTCGCCCGGCAGGCGCAGCCCGAGATACGACGAGCGACGCTGGTCGTAACCGTCGGCGAGGGCGAAACCCTGGTACTGCCAGTCCAGTTCGTCGGCGATCGCGGAGACCAGGGCGGCCTCCAGCACCGAGCGGTCGCGCAGCCGGGGCAGGTGCGGCAGCGAGGTGTACAGCTCCCAGAGCTCGCCCAGGCTGACGTGCCCGGCCCGCCAGGCGCTGGTCAGCGGGCCGTCCAGGTCGCGGCGGATCGCGTGGTCGTCGCTCGCGGTGACCAGCTCGCCCTCCGCCCGCAGGGTGAGGGCGGCGCGCTCGGCCAGGTTGGTCCCGACGCCCTCGGCGGTGAGTACCCGCAGTCGCTGAGGCCCGTTCTCGGTGTCCTGCACCGGCACCAGCAGCCAGAAGTAGGTGTCGGGCAGCAGGTGGGCGATGTCCTGCTCGGCCGCGTCCCGCCAGGTCGCGGCCTCGGCCGCCGCCTCTTCGGGCAGGCCCAGGGCGTGGGCCATCGTGCCGACGTGCGACCAGGCCAGGAACTCCCGCACGCTCGACTCGAGCATCGGGTAGTGGTGGGCGTCCGGGGCCAGAGCGATCACCGCGTTGCGGTGCAGGCGGGGCCGGCGGCCGGCCGAGGAGGCGAGGCGCAGGGTGAACTCGGCGGCGGGCGAGGTGGCGACCGGATCGGCCAGCGAACCGTGCACGTCGGCCGGGTCGTGCAGGTGGCGCGGGTGCAGCACGGCCAGCTGTACCTCTGCCTCGTCGGGCAGGCCGCCGGTGGACTCGACCACGTGCACCGAGCCGAACCCGTCCTCGCCGGAACCGCCGGTGACGCCGGGCTGCTCCAGTCGCCGCACGATCTCCGCCTGGATCCGGTCGGCGCCCAGATGGTCGGCGAACTCGTGTGCGGCGCGGTCCATCTCGGCCATCGGGTCGTGCCGGGCCTTGCGCGCGAGGTGGGGCATGGGGGACATCGGACGCTCCTTCTCTGCCGCCGGTGCCCATGATCTCGGCACGGCGAGCCATCGGCTTGAGCGGCCGGGAGGGCGAGTCGTTGTCCGGTTCGTCATGGTTTCCCCGGACCGGGGGATGACGTACCGTCGCTGGAGAGGCATGGAAGGGGGACTTCGCATGAAGGCGATCGCGGTGGCGGTGCTCGGTCTCTTGCTGCTGGCCGGGTGCGCGAGCGGGGCGCAGGTCGGGTCCATCGACTCCGGGGAGAACCCGGCCGCCGAACCGGCCGCCGTGTCCACCCGCAGCCAGGCCGACATCGACGAGAAGCGGGCGCAGGAGCGTGAGGACGACCCGCGCACCGCCGAGGAGGAGCGCCGCGACGAGGCCCGCGAGGCCGCCGAGCAGGTCAAGAAGATCGCCGGAGACATCCGCAAGGGCATCACCGAGGCGCACTTCACCATGCCCGACGTGGTCGGCGGCAACCTCCAGCAGGCGCAGGACGAGCTCCAGTCGCGCGGCAGCTACCTGCTCGACCAGGTCGACGCCACCAGCCAGCACCGTTTCCAGCTGCTCGACTCGGACTGGAAGGTCTGCCACCAGTCACCCGCGGCGGGCACCCGCACGCTCAAGACCAGCCTGGTACGGCTGGAGGCGGTCAAGCTCGACGAGAACTGCCCGTAGGGTCAGCACTCCTCGTAGTGGTAGTCGTCCGCGGTCTTCGGCAGGATCGTCGGGTCGCGGTAGATCACCGAGATCCGATCGCCGCGGGCGTCGCAGGCCGTGTTCCAGTTGGCCGAGCCGTTGTCGGTGTACTCGATCTCGAACCAGCGGTCGCCGTAAGCCTGGTCGTAGAGCCCGCATTCGTCGTACACCTGGCACGACTCCACCACCGCGAAGTCGAAGCCGATCGCCTTGCGGGTTGCGCGGCTCAGCTCACCGGCGTTCTTCTGGGCGATCGCCAGGCCCTTCGAGTGTGCCCGGCCGGCCAGCAGTTTCGCCAGCGCCAGGTTGTCGGCCCGGCGCAGTTCGGCCGGGAAACGGGTCCAGGTGTCCAGGTTGTCGGGGTCCACGGCCTGATAGCCCCTGGCCGCACAGTCGTCGATCCAGGCGTACTCGATCCGGGCGATCGCGGCCCGCTTGTTCTTCGTCGAGGTGTCGAGGATGTACTCGCCCGGCCAGTTCGCGTCTTCGAGCGGCTTGCCGTCGGCGTCTTTCAGCAGCAGGGCGCGCCGCGCCCGGGTGGCGGTCCAGAACGACTTCTCGTAGTCCTGGGTCTGGAAACCGTTGATGTAGCAGATTGAGTAGACGCCCTTGACCGGGTCCTCGGAGCGGTCCCGGTCGATGGTCCGGACCCCGGCGCCGGGCCGGTACCCGCCGGCCAGCTGGATGTCGACCTTCCCGTTCAGCGGCGGCAGGGTGTAGCCCTTGCCGCTGACCTCAATGGTGGACGACGGGGAGCTCGTGACCGGTCCGGCATCCGCCGAGGGCTGGGTGCCGGCCTGGTTGGCGGCCTGCGCGCTGGTGTCGGCCTGGGCTCCGGCCTGTGAGGTGCCGCCCGTGGCGCCGACGATGCCGCCGGCGAGCACGAGGGCGGCGCCGGCACCGACTGCGGTGAGACGAACCACGGGCGAGACCTCATCCTGACGAAGTCGGCGAACCTGGGGGACCCGGCGGGCCTGGCGGGCTTGACGGGCTTGACGGGCTTGGCGGGCTTGGCGGGCTTGGCGGGCTTGACGGGCTTGACGGGCTTGACGGGCTTGACGGGCTTGACGGGCTTGACGGGCTTGGCGGGCTTGACGGGCTTGACGGGCTTGACGGGCTTGACGGGCCCGGAGGGCTTGACAGGCCCGGCGGACCTGACGGCGGGCCGGATCGAGCTGCCGGTCGCCGGGACGAAGATCAAGTGAAGCCGGGACGGGGCGGTTCACCCGGGCGTACCCCTGCGGGCCATGCCCTTCGCCGGGTCGTGTCCTTCGTGGAGCCTTGCCGCCCGCGGGGTTGTGCTGCGCGCGGGGTTGTGCCGCTCGCGGAGCCATGCCGCTCGCGGAGCCATGCCGCTCGCGGAGCCATGCCGCCCGCGGGGTTGTGTCGCTCGCGGGGTTGTGCCGCTCGCGGAGCGGGATCAGCGGGTGACGGTGCCCGAGGTCTTCGCGCCGGTGGTGGAGCTGCCTGCCCAGACTGCCTTCCAGCGGTGCTTCCCCAGCGCCACCGTGGACGAGAAGGTGCCCTTCGACGAGGTTTTCACCGTCTTCGCGGTTACCCACTCACCCTTGCCGTTGAGGTACCTGATGCTCACGGACTGGCCGGCCATCGTCTGCCACTGCTTCGAGCCGGTGCCGAAGTTCACCCGGCTCAGGGTGCCCGAGACCTTCCGGTTCTTGCCCGACTTCTTCACCGAAAGACTGAGCGAGGAAGCTCGTTTCAGGGTGAAGGAGGAGGAGCAGCTGTCGACCGTGTCACCGTTCTGCCGCTTCACCTTGACCGCGAAAGCACCGGCGTCGCGGTTGGCGAAGCGTTGGGGGCTGAAGGTGGCCACGGTGTCCGACCCGTCGGCGACGTCGTACACGTACAGGTTGATGTCGCTGATCTGGAGCGTCCAGTACTTCGCCGACGGCACGTCGAAGTCGACGTTCTTGGAGCGGGTGCCCAGGGTGACGCTGCCCGGCGAGACCCGGCACGTCGCCGCCTGGGCCGGGGTGGCGTTCAGCACCAGCGTCAGCGGCACCGCGAAGGCGGCGAGACGGGCCGTGGTGCCACGGAAGGTGATCGTCATACCGGATATGACGGACGAAGGACGCCGCACGGTTCACGGCCCGTGCGACGTCCACTGTTGTTGAAAATCAGCCGGTGATCGTGATGTACGGGGTGACGCCGGAGGAGTTGTCACCCTGGAAGTACAGGCGCCACTTGCGCTTGCCGATCTGCTTGGTGAACTTGAACGAGCCGTCCTTGGCCGCGTCCACCGTGCCGGCGTCCTGCCACTGACCGCGGGCGTTCACGAAGGAGACCCGGATGGTGTCGCCGGCGTAGGCGTTCCAGCGCTTCTTCGGGCTCTTGCCCCAGTTGACGCGCTCCAGCTTGCCGGTGATCTTGCGGCCGTACTTGATCTTCGTGACCTTCACGCCGGTCAGCCGGGTGGCGCGCTTCAGCCGCCAGGTGGCGTTGCAGGTGTCTTCCACGCCGTCACTGCGGCGGGTGCGCTCGACGGTGCCGACCTGGGCGCGGGCGTCGGAGTTCTTCAGCTTCTTCGGGTCCACCTTGACCGTGCTGTCGTCGCTGTCGACCGACAGGCCGATCCCCGGCAGTTCGTACGACCAGGTGGTGGCCGAGGGCACGGCGAAGTCGAGGGTCTTCGCCGTGGACGCGAACGTTGTTCCGCGGGGCCTCAGGTCGCAGTTCGGAACGGTCTGCGCCGAGGCGGAGGAGGCCGGGCCGAGAAGGGCCACGGGGGCGAGCAGAGCGGCGGCCGCGATGCCGACCGCGGTATTGCGCAGCGAGATCATGGCGCCGAGGGTAGAAGCCGGACAACCCGGACCGCAGGCGTTTCGGTAATCGTTCAGAACAAATTTCGCGGCCGGCCCGGGATCTGTCCGGACCGGCCGCGAAACGTTGCTGCTCAGGCCTGGATTCAGGCCTTCGGGATGCCCACCCGCACGTCGGGTGCGCCCAGGCGGGCGGCGTCGGCGGTCTGGTCGTCGAGCTGCTTCTGCGACTCGACCTCTGCCTTCACCCGCAGGGTGTAGTGCTCGATCTCCTTGGCCTTCTGCTCCGGGCCCCAGCCGAGCACCGGTGCCACCAGGTCGGCGACCTCCGCGGCGGCGTCGACACCACGGTCGCGCACCTCGATCGACAGCCGGGTCCGGCGGGCCAGGATGTCGTCCAGGTGCAGTGCCCCCTCGTGCGAGGCGGCGTAGACGATCTCGGCCTTCAGGTACTCCTCGCCGCCGGTCAGCGGCTCGCCCAGTTCCGGACGCTCGTCGATCAGCTCGAGCACCTGGGTGTACAGGCTGCCGTAGCGCTTGAGCAGGTGCTCCAGCACGTGCACCCGCAGGCCGGTGCGCTTGGCGATCTGGTGCCGGTTGTTCCAGGCCCCGTGGTAGCCGTCGGCCCCGATCAGCGGGATCTTCTCGGTGACCGACGGGGGGACGACGCGGTCCATGGCGTGCACCGCGTTGTCGACCGCGTCCTTACCCATGATCCGGTAGGTGGTGTACTTCCCACCCGCGATCACGGTCAGGCCGCGGACCGGGCTGGCCACCGCGTGCTCCCGGGAGAGTGTGCTGGTGGACTCGTCCTCGCCGGCCAGCAGAGGCCGCAGGCCGGCGTAGACGCCGACGACGTCCTCGCGGGTCAGCGGGTCGGCCAGCAGGGCGTTGGCGTGGTCCAGCAGGTAGTCGATGTCGTTCTGGCTGGCCGCCGGGTGGGCCAGGTCCAGGTCCCAGTCGGTGTCGGTCGTGCCGATCACCCAGTGACCGCCCCGGGGGATGATGAAGAGCAGGCTCTTCTCGGTGCGGTGGATGATGCCGGTCGCGCTGTTGATCCGGTTGCGCGGCACCAGGACGTGAACGCCCTTGGACGCGCGTACCCGGAACGAGCCACGGCCGCCGACCATCTCCTGGATCTCGTCGGTCCAGACCCCGGCCGCGTTGATCACGTGCTGGGCCCGGATCTCGAACTCCTTGCCGGACTCCAGATCACGGGCGACGACACCGACGACGCGGTCGTCCTCGCGCAGGAACCGTTCGACCCGGGTGCTGTTGGCGATCGCCGCACCGTAGGCCGCTGCCGTGCGGGAGATCATCATGGTGTGACGGGCGTCGTCCACCTGGCCCTCGTAGAACGAGATGGCGCCGCTGATCTGCGAGCGCTTGCCGGAGGGGAACGAGTCGGCCGCCTTGCTCCGGCGCATGTACCGCATGTGGTGCGGCACGCCCCGGCCCGAGCCCATGACGTCGTAGACGCCCATGCCCAGGGACACGTAGGCGTGGTCGAACGCCTTGGTCAGCGGATAGATGAACTCCACCGGGTGAACGAGGTGCGGGGCCAGGGTCTCCAGGTTGAGCGACCGCTCCTTCAGCGCCTCGAAGACGAGGGCGAAGTTGAACTGCTCCAGGTAGCGCAGGCCACCGTGGAACAGCTTGGTCGAACGGCTGGAGGTGCCCGCCGCGTAGTCCCGCATCTCGACCAGACCGGTGTTCAGACCCCGGGTGACGGCGTCGAGAGCCGCACCGGCCCCGACCACGCCACCCCCGATCACCAGGACATCGAGTTCCTCGCTCGCCAGCCGGGCCAGAGCGGCCTCACGGCCGGCCGGGCTGAACGGTTCCTGCGTGATACTCACTCCACGTCCACCCATCCCATCGTCCGGTCCACGGCCTTCTTCCAGCCCGCGTAACCGTTGGCGCGCTGCTCGTCGGACCACTCCGGCGTCCAGCGCTTCGACTCGTTCCAGTTCTGCCGCAGCTCGTCGGTGTTCTGCCAGAACCCGACGGCCAGGCCGGCCGCGTAGGCCGCACCCAGGGCCGTGGTCTCGGCGACCACCGGACGGCTCACGGGCACGTTGAGGATGTCCGCCTGGAGCTGCATGCACAGCTCGTTGGCGGTGACCCCACCGTCGACCTTGAGCACCTCGACGTGCACCCCGGAGTCGGCCTCCATCGCCTCGGAGACGTCGCGGCTCTGGTAGCAGATCGATTCCAGCGTGGCGCGTGCCAGGTGCGCATTGGTGTTGTACCGCGACATGCCGACGATCGCCCCTCGGGCGTCGCTGCGCCAGTAGGGCGCGAACAGGCCGGAGAAGGCCGGCACGAAGTACATGCCACCGGTGTCCTTGACCGAGCGCGCCAGGCTCTCGACCTCGGAGGCGCCGGAGATGATGCCCAGCTGGTCGCGCAGCCACTGCACGGCCGAGCCGGTGACCGCGATCGACCCTTCGAGGGCGTAGACCGGGGCGTTGTCGCCGAACTGGTAGCAGACCGTGCTCAGCAGGCCGTTTTTCGACCGGACCAGCTCGTTACCGGTGTTCAGCAGCAGGAAGTTGCCGGTGCCGTAGGTGTTCTTGGCCTCGCCGGCCGCGAAGCAGACCTGGCCCACCATGGCGGCCTGCTGGTCACCGAGGATGCCCGCGATCGGGACCCCGTTGAAGCCACCGGGGCTGACCACCTCGCCGTACCAGGACGGCTCCGACGACGGCCGGATCTGCGGCAGCATCTGGCGCGGGATGTTGAAGAACCCGAGCAGTTCGTCGTCCCAGTCCAGGGTCTCGAGGTTCATCAGCATCGTGCGGCTGGCGTTGGTCACGTCGGTGACGTGCTTGCCGCCGTTGACGCCGCCGGTCATGTTCCAGACCAGCCAGCTGTCGGTGTTGCCGAAGATCGCGTCGCCCTTCTCCGCGTCTTCACGCGCACCGGGGACGTTCTCGAGGATCCACTGGATCTTGCCGGCCGAGAAGTAGGTGGCCGGCGGGATTCCCGCCTTCTGCCGGATCACGTCGCCCTTGCCCTCGCGCTCCAGGGCGGAGGCGATGCGGTCGGTGCGGGTGTCCTGCCAGACGATCGCGTTGTAGTACGGGCGACCGGTCTTCTTGTTCCAGACCACCGTGGTCTCACGCTGGTTGGTGATGCCCAGCGCGGCCAGGTCGGAGGCCTGGAGACCGAGCCCGTTGAGGGTGTTGGTCATGACCGAGCGGGTGCGCTCCCAGATCTCCACCGGGCTGTGTTCCACCCAGCCCGCGTGGGGCATGATCTGCTCGTGCTCGAGCTGGTGCTTGCCGCGCTCGTTGCCCTCGTGGTCGAAGAGCATGAACCGGGTCGACGTGGTGCCCTGGTCGATCGCACCGACGAGATCTGCCATGACTTAGAGCTCCTTTGCCTGAGCGACGGCGGGGGCGGGGGGCATGAACCGCTGGAGACCGAACTTGTACAGAGCACCACCGACGAGCGCGCCGATGATCGGGCCGACGATCGGGACCCAGAAGAAGAAGTCACCGTTCTGATCTCGCATCGCCTGGCCGTAGCCGGTGATGAAGGACGCCAGACGCGGGCCGAAGTCACGGGCCGGGTTGATGGCGTAGCCGGCCAGGGAGCCCCAGGCCATGCCGATCGCGACGACCAGCAGGCCGACGATGAACGGCGCGAGGTTGGCCATCGGCGGCGCGTTGCGCACGTCGGAGAGCGCGAACAGGACGAAGACCAGGATGGCCGTGCCGATGATCTGGTCGCGCAGGGCGCCACCGGTGCCGATCGGCAGGTCGCCGTTGCCCGGCAGGGTGCTGAAGATGCCCTGGGTCTTGACCGTGTGGCCGGGGTCGACCATGGCGATCAGGTCGGTGTAGTTCCAGCGCACGACCAGAGCCGCCACGAAGGCACCCAGCGTCTGGGCCAGGGCGTAGGGGGCGACCTTTTTCCAGGGGAAGCCCTGGTAGGCGGCGAGTGCGATGGTCAGCGCCGGGTTCAGGTGGGCGCCGCTGATCTTGCCGGCGACGAAGGCACCCAGCATGACGCCGAAGCCCCAGGCCCAGGCGATGCTGTCGTGGTCGCCGATCCCGCCGGCCACGACCTGGGCCACGACACCGACACCGAAGAGGATCAGGACGAAGGTCCCGAAGAACTCTGCGGCCAGTTCACCCAGCAGGCTGGGGACCCGGGCGGTCGCGGACGGAAGTTCCGTGGCGGTCGGCGTTTCGGTTGCGGTCTTCTGACCGGTTTCGCTTGCCGTCTTTGGCATTGCGTCACCCTCATCTGATGAATGTTGCCCCGATGTTTCGGGTCCTTCGACGCTATGAAGACCCAGGCCAAGGCAACAACGCTCGTCCGTCGACATTGTCGAACATCCGTTGACCGGTCTAACTTGGCCGCATGCCCGGCTCGATCCAGTCCATCGAGCGTGCCGCCGCGATCCTCCGTCTGCTCGCCGCGGCTCCCTCGCCTCTGCGCCTGACGGAGATCAGTTCATCCATTCAGCTCTCCCGTGGAACGGTGCACGGCATCCTCAGAACCCTGGGTGACGTCGGCTTCGTGGACCAGGACCGGGTCACCGGCAGGTACCTGATCGGTGAGGGTCTGGCGGCCCTGGGCGGCAGGCACGTGGACCCGAACGAGCTGCGGGCGCGCTGCATGAACTGGGCCGACCCGCTGGCCGCGCGCAGTGGTGAGGCCGTTCGGGTGGCGGTGCTGGAGGGTGGCGACGCCCGCGTCGTCCACTATGTGTTCCGCCCGGACCATTCGTCCCAGAAGGGTGACGTGGGGGCGTTGCTCCCCGGCCACGCCACGGCGCTGGGCAAGGTGCTGCTGGCCTTTCACCCGGCCGCCGCGCAGACCCTGACCGACCCCACCCTGACCCGCTACACGCCCCGCACCATCACCTCGCGCAGCCTGCTGGTGGGGGAGCTGACCCAGATCCGGCGGCAGGGCTACGCGGTGGACCGCGGCGAACGGCAGCTCGACCTGGCCGGTCTGGCGGCCCCGCTGACCGGCCTGGGCGGTCTGGTGGTGGGCACGATCGGCATCCACGGTGCGGTGGACCGGATCTGCGACCCGGCCGGCGCACCCCGGCCGCGACTGCTCGCCCTGGTGCAGGAGTGCGCCCGCACCATCGGCCGCGAGCTGACGACATCGAGGACTTGATCGTGTGAAGCCACGTTTCGTGATGGCCATCGACCAGGGGACGACGAGCACCCGCTCGATCCTCTTCGACCACGGCGGTCAGCTGGTCGCCGTGGCCCAGCTGGAGCACCACCAGTACTACCCGAAACCCGGCTGGCTGGAACACGATGCGGCGGAGATCTGGCGCAACGTGGAGAAGGTGGTCAAGCGGGTGCTGAGCGACGTCGGCGCCACCGCCTCGGACATCGCCGCCGTCGGGATCGCGAATCAGCGCGAGACGATCGTGGTCTGGGAGAGGGCCACCGGAAAACCGGTGCGTCGCGCCATCGTCTGGCAGGACACCCGCACCGACGCGATGGTCGACGAGATGGCGCGCGCTCCCGGCGCCCGGAAGATCCCGCTGTTCAGCGGTCTTCCGCTGTCGTCGTACTTCAGCGCGCCGAAACTGCGCTGGATGCTGAACGAGACGCCGGGGCTGCGCGATCGGGCCGAGCGTGGCGAGGTGCTGGCGGGCACCATGGAGTCGTGGCTGATCTGGAACCTCACCGGCGGCCCGGACGGCGGCGTGCACGTCACCGACGTGACCAATGCCAGCCGCACCCTGCTGATGAACATCCGTGCACTGGAATGGGATCCGGAGCTTCTGGAGTTCTTCGGCATCCCGGCCGCGATCCTGCCGGACATCCGCGGCTCGCTGGAGACCTACGGCACGGGGCACGGCCCGCTCGCCGGGGTGCCGATCGCGGCGGCGCTGGGCGATCAGCAGGCAGCCCTGTTCGGGCAGACCTGCTTCTCCGCCGGCGAGGCCAAATGCACCTACGGCACAGGTAGTTTCCTGCTGCTGAACACCGGAACCGAGCTGGTCGCCTCGACACACGGACTGCTCACCACGGTGGCCTACCAGGTGGCCGGGGAGCCCGCGCACTACGCGCTGGAGGGCTCGATCGCGATCGCCGGCTCGCTGGTGCAGTGGTTCCGCGACGGGCTGGGCCTGATCTCCAGCGCGGCCGAGATCGAGACCCTGGCGCGCACGGTCGACGACAACGGCGGCTGCTACATCGTGCCCGCCTTCTACGGTCTGTTCGCGCCGCACTGGCGGCCCGAGGCCCGGGGCGTGATCGCGGGCCTGACCAGCTACATCACGAAGGGTCACCTGGCCCGGGCGGTGCTGGAGTCGACCGGCTGGCAGACCCGCGAGGTGCTGGACGCGATGAACGCCGACTCCTCGCTGCGGCTCAGGGCGCTGAAGGTGGACGGCGGGATGACCTCCGACAACCTGCTGATGCAGTTCGTCGCCGACGTGCTCGACGTGCCGGTGGTACGGCCGATGGTGGCCGAGACCGTCTCCCTCGGAGCGGGTTACGCGGCCGGGCTGGCCGTCGGCTACTGGTCCGACCTGGAGGGGCTGCGCCGCAACTGGCACCTGGCCGCCGAATGGGTGCCGCAGATGGAGGGCACGCGCCGCGAGTCCGAGTACCGGAACTGGACCTACGCGGTCGAACTCACGCTGGACTGGACCAACAAGGTGGGAGATGCCCGGCGGCCACCGCTCACCGCCTTCTAGTGCCGAACAACGCAGGACCGGCGTGTGAACTCTTGGCCACCACAGGGATCAGGGGTGGGTCAGGGGGATTCCTGAGAGGTTTCCGGAGTAGCGAATTGATACCGTTCCGGCGATCGGTGGCAACAATTCCGGGCTTGTCGGGGAGGGGAATCCCGAGGGTGGGGGCAGTAAGGTTAGGTCAGCCTGATCTGAGGTGATCAGGCGGCACCATCAGCCATGCAGTCAGCCAGGCGTTCGCGGGGCCCACGGGGGGACCCGCGCGGCGAAAACGGAGGCGCAGACCGGCTATGAGGCACTCATGACCATCATCACTTCGCGATTCGAGCGGCGGTCCGAGCGGCGTGCGGGGCGGGAAGACACGGAGTCTTCCGGCGGCACACGCAAACTCGGGGTCACCAGAAAACTCTCCACCCGCCGCAGCGACCGGCACCGTGGCGAACCCTGGCGGGACTGGGCCGCGATCGGCCTGCTCAACCACGGGCAGATGCTGCTGGTCGCGCTGATCGCACCGAGCTGGCCCTACCTGCTGCTGGCCGCCCTGCCGCTCAGCCTGACCTTCGCCACCGGCACCCTGACCATCCTGCACGACGCCGGTCACCACCGCTTCGCCCGCAAGGTCTGGCCCAACGTGTTCGCCACCCAGACCGCCATCCCGCTGGGCTTCTTCGTGCAGCACTGGACGCTGAAGCACCGGGTGCACCACCGGTCCTCGCAGGTGTTCCCGATCGACGAGCCCACCCGCAACACCACGGTGCGCATGCACCAGGGCATCGAGCGCAAGCCGATCCACCGCTACCAGCACCTCTATGCCTGGTTCCTCTACGCGTTCGCCTGGGTCGGCGAGCTGGACAGCCAGATCACCTACGTGCGCAAGGGCAACATCGTCGGCCTGGAGGTGCCCCCGTTCCGGGTGCGGCTGGGTCAGTGGCTGTTCGAGAAGGCTTTCTGGGCGGTCGTGATCGCGCCGTACGTGTACTTGCTGGGCGCGGGAAAGTTCGCGCTCTACTTCATGGTGGCGATGAGCCTGGGGGCCGTGCAGGCCGCCGTCGTGCTGGTGGTCGGGCACATCAACGAAGGCCTGTACGCGCCCAGCGAGCAGCCCGCACCCAAGGACTGGTCCCGGCATCTGGTCGCCACCACGGCGTCGTTCAACACCACCAGCCTGCCGATGCGCTGGCTCACCGGCGGCATGACCCATCACCTGGCCCACCACCTCAAGCCGGTGGCCCCGCGCTACCAGCTGCCGCAACTGCACGACACCGTCGTGGCCAAGGTGGTCAAGGCGTCCGGCCTGCCGCACGTCGAGTACCCCACCCTGACCGCGGCCACCGTCAGCCACTACCGACGGCTGAGAGAACTGGGGCAGACCGACGGCGGTCCGCCCGTGGTGACCGGCCCGACCGCCTCCTGAGCCGGGCCCGATCTTCGAGAGAGCCATGAGATGCACGTGACCGAACGGTGAACGCGCCCGCCATCCTGGTCGCGTTCCTGGACGCGATCGCCTTCGGCGCGTCCACCGCACTGATGCACCACAGCGCCTCCCGGGCCCCCGAGGGTCCGGGAGGCGCTGCCGGGCTGCTGCACCTGCTGCGGCACCTGGCCACCCAGCCCAAGTGGCTGGCCGGCATCGGCGCCAGTCTGGCCGGTCTGGGCCTGCACTCGGTGGCCCTGGCCCTGGGGTCGCTCGCGGTGGTGCAGCCGATCGTGGTCACCGGCCTGGTGTTCGCGTTCGTCTTCCGGGCGTTCCTCGACCGCCGGTGGCCCCGGCCCCGGCTGATGGCCTGGGTGGTGGTGGTCGCGGCCGGCATCGCCGTGTTCCTCGTCGGTGCGCACAGCAGCGAGAGCTCGCCCGACTTCAGTGCCACGTCGGCCCTGGTGTTCGTGGCGGTCGCGGGTCTGCTCGCGGCCGCGATCTGGTGGCTGGCGACCAAGACCGCCACCCAGCGGGCCGGGCTGCTGATGGGCGTCGCCGGCGGCCTGATCTTCGGCATGATCGCCTCGATGATCAAAGTGGTGACGTCGTCCGTCAGCGTCTGGGCGGCGCTGACCACCTGGCCGATCTATGCGCTCGCCGGGCTCGGTGCTGCCGGGTTCCTGAGCAATCAGTACGCCTACAACCGGGCGCCGCTGTCCAGCTCGCTGCCGGTGCTCAACGTGATCAACCCGGTCATCGCCGTCACCTTCGGCATCCTGGTGTTCAACGAGGCACCCAGCTCCGGGCCGGTGCTGCTGGTGCTGGAGGTGATCGGCCTGGTCATGGTGCTCACCGGGGTGGCGTTCCTGGCCCGGGAGGACGACGAGCGCGCGGGTGACGGCGACGTCCTCAGGAACGCGGCGCGTACATGATCACCGAGACCCCGAGCAGGCAGATCGCCGCCCCGGCCAGGTCGTAGCGGTCGGGGCGGTAGCCGTCCAGGGCGGCACCCCAGGCCAGCGACCCGACGATGAAGATCCCGCCGTAAGCGGCCAGGATGCGGCCGAATTCGGCGTCGGGCTGCAAGGTGGCCACCGCGCCGTAGAGGCCGAGGGCGACCACTCCGGCCCCCACCCACAGCCAGCCCCGGTGCTCGCGCAGTCCCTGCCAGACCAGCCAGGCCCCGCCGATCTCGGCGACCGCGGCCAGCACGAAGAGCAGCAGCGAGCGGGCGACGCTCATCGGGCGCCCCGACTGGGCGTGCCGGCCACGATCGAGCGGTCCGCCCGGGAAGACTCCGAGGCCAGCTCCGCCACGGCGTCCGTGAGCTCGTCCAGCACCTGCCGGGTGGTCTCGGCCAGGTTGTCCGGGGCGCCCGGCCGGGCCCAGCGGGCCATGGCCTCGTGCAGGGCCCGGCTCACCAGGTCGGCGGCGACTCCCGCGGCGGCGGCCGGAACACCGCGGGCGATCAGCGACTCCTCCAGCATCCGCGTCAGGTGCGCCCGCTTGAAGGCCGCTCGCTCCCGCAGGTCGTCGTGCGAGCCGATGACGGCCAGGATCCGGGCGGTCGGTTCCCGCCGCTCGTCGGGAAACATCTGCGCCACACTCACGACGGCCGCGGCGGCCGGCTCGAACGCACCCGCGCCGGCCGGGGCGGCGGCCACGGCCTCCCGCATCATCTGCTCCTGCTCGGCCTGACCGGCGAACAACACCTCACGCTTGTCGCTGAAGTGCCGGAAGAAGGTCATTTTCGACACCCCGGCCCGGGCCGCGATCTGCGCGACGGTGGTGCTCTCGTAACCGTCGGCGGCGAACAGCTCCACGGCCGCGTCGATCAGCTTGAGGCGTGTGTTCGGTTCCCAGCGGCCCATGCGGACAGCTTAGTGACGTGACTGAGTAACATCGCAGTGCTAGAGTCATGTTACTCGGTCACGTCAAGGAGGACGTCATGCGCGTATTCGTCACGGGAGCCAGCGGCCACATCGGCTCGGCGGTGCTGCCGGAGCTGATTGCCGGTGGGCACGAGGTTTTCGGGCTCGCCCGCTCGGACGCCGCGGAGAAGAAGGTGCGTGAGGCGGGGGCCGGTGTGCGGCGTGGCTCGCTCGACGACCTCGATCTGCTGCGCGAGGCGGCCGGTGAGGCGGACGCCGTGATCCATCTGGCCTTCGGTAACGAGCTGATGATGAGCGGCGACTTCGCCGGGGCCGTGGCGCAGGACCTGATTCACGTGAAGGCCCTGGGTGACGCCCTGATCGGCACCGGAAAGGGGTTGTTCGGCATCGGGATGCAGCGCGCGGCCGACGCGGCCTACAACGCCACGATCGACACCAACCCGCGCAGTCAGGTCACCCGGCTGATCGTGGACTACGCGCGGCAGGGCGTGCGGGCTGCCACCTTCGCCGTCCCGCCGGTCACCCACAGCGACCTGGACCGGCACGGATTCATCCCGATGCTGATCGGGATCGCCCGTCGCACAGGGGTTTCCGGATATCCCGGGGACGGCGCCAACACCTGGCCGGCCGCCCACACCCGGGACCTGGCCACGCTGTACCGGCTGGCCGTGGAGAAGGCGCCCGCCGGCGCGCAGCTGTACGCGGCCACCGAGGCCGGGGTGCCGCTACGGCAGATCGCCGAGGTGATCGGCCGGCGCCTGGGGTTGCCCACCGTGAGCATCCCGCAGGAGGAGGTGGACCGGCACTTCGCCGGATTCCCCTTCGTGCGCATCGATTTCACCATGCCCAACGATGAGACCCGGGAGCTGCTGGGCTGGAACCCGCAGCACCCGGGCCTGATCGCGGATCTGGAGCAGGGGCATTACTTCGCCTGAGCGTCCCCGGTCTAGCGGCCCTGCGCCTTCAGCATCTCCGCGAACGGGATCACCTGGGCGAAGGGATCTTTCGAACCGGTGGACGACGAGGGGCTGCCGGACACCAGCGCCGCCAGCTGACCCGCGGCGCGGGTGACCCGCCCGGCCAGTTCCCCGTCGCCCGTGGATGCCCAGTCCTCGCTGGCCGCGTACACCGCCGTCGGCACCACGACCGCCCGCAGGTAGCTGAACAGCGGCCGGACCGCGTGTTCCAGTGCCAGCGAGTGCCGGGCCGAACCACCGGTGGCGGCGATCAGCACCGGCTTGCCGTCGAGCGCGTCCGGGTCGAGCACGTCGAAGAACGACTTGAACAGGCCGCTGTACGACGCGCTGAAGATCGGGGTCACGGCGATCAGGGCATCGGCCGCGGTGACCGTGGCCACCGCGGCCGACAGCGCCGGCGGCGGGAAGCCGGTGAGCAGGTTGTTCGTGATGTCGTGCGCCAGGTCGCGCAGCTCCAGCACGGTCACCTCGACCGGCGTGCCGAGGGCGGAAACCACTGCGGTGCTGAGCTTGTCGGCCAACAGCCGGGTGGACGACGGCTGGCTCAGGCCGGCGCTGATCACGACCAGCGATGTCATGGACTACTCCCCGACGGTCACGAGAGGGGTGGACTCTTCTGCGGTCTTCGCGTCGTCCCTGCGCGCTTTGAGGGACGCGTGGGTCGGCGCGTCGGGCGTGCCCGGCGCGCGCCGGGCCGCGAACTCCTGACGCAGGGTGGGCAGGATCTCGCCGAGCAGGTCGAGCTGCTCCAGCACGGTCTTCAGCGGCAGGCCGGCGTGGTCGATCAGGAACAGCTGGCGCTGGTAGTCGCCCACGTAGTCGCGGAAACCGAGAGTGCGCTCGATGACCTGCTCCGGGCTGCCGACGGTCAGCGGGGTCTGCGAGGTGAAGTCCTCCATCGAGGGACCGTGCCCGTAGACCGGCGCGTTGTCGAAGTAGGGGCGGAACTCCTTCACCGCGTCCTGCGACTTCTTGCGCATGAAGAACTGCCCGCCCAGGCCGACGATGGCCTGCTCCGGCGTGCCGTGGCCGTAGTGCGCGAAGCGCTGCCGGTAGAACTGCACCATGCGGGCGCTGTGCTCGGCCGGCCAGAAGATGTGGTTGTGGAAGAAGCCGTCACCGTAATAGGCCGCCTGCTCGGCGATCTCGGGGCTGCGGATCGAGCCGTGCCAGACGAACGGCGGGATGCCGTCGAGCGGGCGCGGCGTGGAGGTGAAGCCCTTGAGCGGGGTGCGGAACTTGCCCTCCCAGTCGACCACGTCCTCGCGCCACAGCTGGTGCAGCAGCGAGTAGTTCTCGATCGCCAGCGGGATGCCCTGCCGGATGTCCTGGCCGAACCAGGGATAGACCGGGCCGGTGTTGCCGCGGCCCATCATCAGGTCGACGCGGCCGTCGGCGAGCTGCTGGAGCATCGCGTAGTCCTCGGCGATCTTCACCGGGTCGTTCGTGGTGATCAGCGTGGTGGAGGTGGACAGGATGATCTTCTCGGTGGTCGCCGCGATGTAGCCGAGCATCGTGGTGGGGGAGGAGGGCACGAACGGCGGGTTGTGGTGCTCGCCCGCCGCGAAGACGTCCAGACCCACCTCTTCGGCCTTCTGGGCGATGCGGACCATCGCCTTGATCCGCTCGCGTTCGGTCGGCTCCTGGCCCGTCGTGGGGTCCGGCGTGACGTCCCCGACCGAGAAAACTCCGAACTGCATCACGAACTCCCTGCTCAGGCTGGATGTCACCACTGCTGGTGACATCCTCTCCAATGGATCGTTGACTGAGCAACTACTTGGTGCCGTCAGTCATTCCCCGGTGCTTTCCGAGGCACGCCCGGTTCATGGCGGGCGCGTCGTGACCGGGTCGGCTAGCGTTCCTCGCCGTGCCCGGAGGCCGGTCCCCCCGAGGAGGGGGCCGGTTCGACCCGGGCGCGGTAGTGAACGGACGGACGTACAGATGGTGAACAAGGTCGAAGTGTGGAACTCCGATGCACGCACCAGTAGTTATCCAGACATGAGTGAGTCACGAACGGCTCCTGTCGTGCAGTCCCCGCGCGCCTGGACCGTGCGTCGTGCCCGGCTCGTCGACATCCCCGCCGTGTCCCGCATGCTCCGCGCACCGTCGCTGGCCGACTGGCCGCTGCCCGGTGGGGTCTCCGACGACGACCTGACCTCGGCCACCCGGCTGATGCTCACGCATGTCGGTCTGGAGCACGGCGAGTTCTGGGTGGCCGACGAGAACGACCAGGTCAGGGCCGCCGTGGTGCTGCTCCCGCCGGTGCTGCCACCGGGTGAGCTCGAAGGTGCCCTCAAGCTCCAGCTCGGCCTGGCGCCGGGTCAGCCCGACGACACCGACATCACCCAGCTGGCCGCCCTGGCCGGCGCTCCCGAGACGCACTGGCTGCTGATGCCGCTGCACCAGCCCGGTGACGACGACGTGCTGGCCGCCCTGCTCGACGCCGCCCTGCCGGCGGTCGACGAGACCGGCATGCCGGTCATGAGCCTCGAACAGGGCGTCCCGGCCGCCGCGATCCGCGCCGCCGGGTTCGGGCCGCTGGCCGCGCCCGGCCACTTCGCGGTCACCGCCTCGTTGCGCCCGGGGGCCCAGGCCCCCGACGACGCCGGGTCGCTCTTCGCCGTCAGCCTGTAGAAGTAGCCGCGCCCGCGTCGTCCTCCGGCAAAAATGGTGGACGACGCGGGCGCCGCCGCATGCGGCCGGATTCCTCCGGATCAGCGCGGGGAATCCGGATCAGCGCGGATTCCGCCGGATCAACGCGGGGGCATCCGGATGGCGCCGTCCATCCGCACCGTCTCGCCGTTGATGTAGTCGTGGTCGATCAGCATCAGGGCGAGCCTGGCGTACTCGTCCGGCCGGCCCAGCCGTTTCGGGAACGGCACCGCCTCGGCCAGCCCGGCCAGGTACTCCTCGGTGACGCCCGCCAGCATCGGGGTCTCGATCGTGCCCGGGGCGATGGTGTTCACCCGGATGCCGTACTGCGCCAGGTCACGGGCGGCCGGCAGGCACAGCCCGGCCACGCCACCCTTCGACGACGAGTACGCGGCCTGACCCACCTGCCCCTCGAAAGCGGCCACCGAGGCGGTGTTCACGATCACGCCGCGCTGACCGTCGGCGTCCGCCTCGGTCTGCGCGATCCGCTCGGCGGCGTAGGTCAGCACGGTGAAGGTGCCGACCAGGTTCACCTGGATCACCTTGGCGTAGAGCGCGATGTCGTGCCGCCCACGCTTGCCCAGAATCCTTGCCGCCACGCCGATCCCGGCACAGTTCACGACGCTGCGCAGGGGTGGGCCGGAAGAGGCGGCGACGGCCACGGCGGCCTCCACGGAGTCCGGGTCGGTGACGTCGACGGCCAGGTAGGTCACCCCCTCCACGGCGGGTGCCTTCTCCACCGCCGTCTCCAGGTCGAACCCGAAAACCCTGGCCCCGCCGGCCGCCAGAGCGGTCGCGGTGGCATGGCCCAGCCCCGAGGCCGCCCCGGTGACGACGGCCGCGGTGTTCGCGATCTGCATCAGGATCCTTCCGCTGTCCGGATGGTGCCCTTCTCTTCCCTGGCGAGGGACCGCCCGATCACCATCCGCTGGATCTGGTTGGTGCCCTCGAAGATCTGCATCACCTTCGCCTCGCGCATGTAGCGCTCCAGCGGGAAGTCCCGGGTGTAGCCGACCCCGCCCAGCACCTGTACGGCGTCGGTGGTCACCCGCATCGCGTTGTCGGTGGCCACCAGCTTGGCGATGGCGGCCTGCCGGGTGAACGGCAGACCGAGATCGCGGCGGCGGGCGGCGGAAAGGTAGGCGGCGCGCGAGGTCTCGACCGCTGCGGCCATGTCGGCGAGCAGGAAGCCCAGACCCTGGTGGTCGATGATGGCCCGGCCGAAGGTCTCGCGCTGCCGGGCGTAGGCCACCGCGGCGTCGAGGGCGGCCTGAGCCAGGCCGGTGGCCACCGCCGCGATGCCCAGCCGGCCGGAGTCCAGGCCGCGCAGGGCGATTCGCAGACCCTCGCCCTCGGCGCCGATGCGCCGTTCCACCGGCACCCGCACGTCGGTGAGCCGGATCGCGGTGGTGTGCGAGGCGGTCAGGCCCATCTTGCGCTCGGGCGGATCCGCCTCCAGGCCGGCGGTTTCCGCGGGCACCAGGAAGCAGGAGATGCCGTCACCGGTGCGGGCCATGATCTTGTAGAAGTCGGCGTGGCCGCCGTGGGTGGTCCACGCCTTCACGCCGTTGAGCAGGTAGTCGTCGCCCTGCCGAACGGCTTTCGTGCGCATCGCCGCCGGATCGGAACCGGCGTGCGGCTCGGACAGGCAGTAGGCGCCGAGCAGCTCGCCGCCGAACAGGCCGGGCAGCCACTGCTCTTGCTGCTGCGGGGTGCCGAACTCGGCCGGCCCGAAGCAGGACAGGACGTGCACGCTGACCCCGACGCCGACGCTGGCCCAGACGGTGGCGATCTCTTCGAGCACCTGGAGGTACACCTCGTAGGGCTGCTCGCCGCCGCCGTACCGCTCCGGGTAGGGCAGGCTCAGCAGGCCGGCCCGGCCGAGGATGCGGAAGGTGTCGCGGGGAAAGGTCTCGTGCGCCTCGTGGGCGTCGACCAGCGGTGCCAGCTCTCGCTGGGCGAGCTGCCGGGTGAGGACGATGAGGTCTGCGGCCTCGGCGGTCGGCACGACACGATCCGCTGGCACGGCACCTCCCCACTGAAGCGACGGCTCCCAGTATGCCGCTTCAGTGGGTTCAGGTCACTGCTTGAGGACGACGAACAGACCGGGACTAACCGACCTTGGCGACCTGGAGCTCCGGGTTGTGCACACGGGTGGTGGACGCCGGGAACTCGGTCAGCTTCTCCGCAGTCCGGATCGGGCGGGAGACCAGGTTGCCCTTGTCGTTCGGACACGCATTGTCAGCGAAGGACGCAGCGCAGTCGGTGCACCAGGTGCACTCGAAGGAGCAGATCCAGACGTCCGGCGAGTCGGTCGCCAGATCCTGGTCGCAGGATTCGCAGTTAGGCCGCAGCTCAAGCATGATCGGACGCTAACACGCTCCAGGACACGGATTTTCGGCCCCGATAATGCTCTCTTTACGTAGTCCCGTGATCACGGCCGGGTTTCGGGTCATTAGGGTCAGATCGACGCGTGCGTGGCACTCTTCGTGCCGGTGGTGCGGCGGAGGGTCGCGGCCGGAACTGAAAGAATTCTGAACTCACGCAAAGTAGTTCTGGTTTCAGAGGGTGAGCACTGTCCCCTTCGTCGTGATCATGCGATTCATCCCCTCGGAGACGAACCGCATGATCACGGAGGAGGGGTCAGAAGGCCTCGGCCAGGGCCTTCGAGAAGGCCGGGAGGTCGTCGGGCCGGCGGCTGGTGATCAGCGGGCCCGGGCCCTTCGTGTCGACCACGACCTCCTGGTCCACCCACTGCGCCCCGGCGTTGCCCAGGTCGGTGCGCAGGCTCGGCCAGGAGGTCAGGGTGCGGCCGCGCACGGCGTCGGCCTCGATCAGCGTCCAGGGGGCGTGGCAGATCGCGGCGACCGGCTTGCCGGCGTCGAGGAAGGCCTTCACGAACGTCACGGCCTGCGGGTTGGTGCGCAGGGCGTCGGGGTTGGCCACGCCGCCGGGCAGCACCAGGCCGTCGTAGTCCTCCACCCCGGCCCGGTCGACGGACAGGTCGGCGTCGAAGGTGTCGGCCTTGTCCAGGTGGTTGAAGCCCTGCACGGTCGGGCTGTCGCTGCCGACCACCAGCACCGGCCGGCCGCCCTCCTTCTGCACGGCCTGCCAGGGATCGGTGAGCTCGATCTGCTCCACGCCCTCGTCGGCGACCAGGAAGGCGATCTTCTTTCCGGAAAGTGACACAGTGAAACTCCTTACCGCGTGTGTCCTGAGGTCACGAGTTAGAGACTGCTGCTGGGGCGACGGTTGCGCAGGCCGAGATGCGCGCGAGGATGACGGGTATGACTGACCAGGTGGTGGATCTGCTGGTGATCGGCGGGGGCCCGGCGGGGCTCGGCGCCGTGCGCGCCTACCGGGAGGAGGGGGGCAAGGGCCGGGTGGTCGTGCTCTCCGCCGACCCGGACTCGCCCTACGACCGTCCGCCGCTGACGAAGGACTTCCTCCGGGGCGACAAGCCGGAGGACGAGCTCGGCCTGCTCGAGGAGGGGGAGCTGGCGAGCCTGGAGGTCACCTGGGCCCATGACCGGGCGGTGGCGGTGGACACCGCGGCGAAGCGGGTGGACACCCGTGACGGCTCCGGATTCACCTACACCTCGCTGGTTTTCGCCACCGGGTCGAACCCCGTCGACCTGCCGGTGCCGGGCGGCGACGAGAGCTCGCTGCTGCGCCTGCGCACCCTGGAAGACGGTCGCCGGCTGAAACAGGCCGTGGCGGGCGCGAAAACGGTCGCGGTGATCGGCTCCGGCTTCATCGGTTGCGAGGCGGCCTCGTCGCTGCGCCGGCTCGGGCTCGACGTGGTGCTGGTGACCAGTGACTACGCGCCGCAGGAGGCCCGGCTGGGCGAGGACGCCGCGGCCCGGATCGCGGGCTGGCTGACCGGCGACGGCATCCGGCTGGTCACCGACGCCACCGTGACGGCCCTCGAGAGCACCGGTGCGGGTTTCACCGTGCGGATCGAGGGCAAGGACGACGTGAGCGCCGACCAGGTGCTGGTCGCCGCCGGGGTGCGGCCGGCCACCGAGCTCGCCGCCGCGGCCGGCCTGGAGCTGGAGGACGGCCGCATCGTGGTGGACTCGCACATGCGGGCGAGCGCGGACGGGGTGTTCGCCGCCGGTGACGTCGCCTACGCCCTCAACACCACTGCGGCCCGCCACCTCTCGGTCGAGCACTGGTTCGACGCCGAGGTGATGGGCAAGATCGCCGGGCGCACCGCCGCCGGCAGCCAGGACGCGGAATGGACCGACCCGCCCGGGTTCTGGAGCCAGATCGGTGACCGTTGGCTGAAGCACGCGGCCTGGGGCGACGGGTACCTGGAGGCCCTGTTCGAGGAGGGCGACGGCGAGGCCTTCACCGTCTGGTACGAGGACGAGAACGGCACCTGTGTCGGCGTCCTCACCCATCTGGCGGACGAGAACTACGACAAGGCGTTCGATCTGCTCAGCTGAGGACGACCCGAAAAAGAAGGGCCCCGGCGCCAACCCGCCGGGGCCCTTCTCTCACGAGGGATGATCAGTCGAGCAGCTCGCGGCTGATCCGGACCATGTCCTCACGCTCGACCACCTTGATGCGCTCACGGCTGTGCGGCTCGCCGAGCTTCACCTCGTGCGCGTCCAGCAGGTCCCAGCCCGCCCAGGTGGTGTAGTTGACGCCCCGCAGTTCCAGGTGCGTGGTGATGTCGATGCCGCTCGGCGCCGGGGCGTCGGGCGAAACCTCTTTCAGGATGTGCGAAACCGTCTCGCTGGCGTCGCTCTTGGTGTGACCGATCAGGCCGACCGGGCCACGCTTGATCCAGCCGGTGCAGTACAGGCCCTCGACCTGGTTGCCGTCGACGTCGAGCACCCGGCCGCCGTCGTTGCTGATCACGTGACGCGAGTCGTCGAACGGGATGCCGGGCAGCGAGGAGCTGCGGTAACCGACGGCGCGGTAGACGGCCTGCACCGGCCAGTCGGTGAACTCGCCGGTGCCGCGCACCGATCCGTCACCGGTGAGCTCCATGTGCTCGGTGCGCAGGCCCACCACCTTGCCGTCCTCGCCCTGGATCTCGACCGGGGCCTCGAGGAAGTGGATGTGCAGGCGGTGGATCTTGCCCGTCGGGTCCTTGCCGACCCAGGCGTTCAGGGTCTTCATGACCTGCTTGACGTGCTTGTCCTCGTTCGCGGCGCGCATCGAGGCCTCGTCGAACTCGAAGCCCTCGGGGTGCACGACCACGTCGACGTTGGGGGAGTGCGCCAGTTCGCGCAACTCCAGCGGCGAGAACTTGACCTGCACCGGACCGCGCCGGGCGAACACGTGGACGTCGGTGGCCTGATTGGCCTTCAGCCCCTGGTAGACGTTCTCCGGGATCTCGGTGACCAGCATCTCGTCGGCGGTCTTGGAGAGCACCCGGGCCACGTCGAGCGCCACGTTGCCGGCGCCCAGCACGGCCACGCTCTGCGCGGTCAGCGGCCACTCGCGCGGCACGTCCGGGTGGCCGTCGTACCAGGAGACGAAGTCGGCGGCACCGTAGCTGCCGTCGAGGTCGACGCCCGGGATGTCGAGGTCGCGGTCGGCGAAGGCACCGGTGGCGAAGATGACGGCGTCGTAGTGCGACCGCAGGTCTTCGAGCTGGATGTCGGTGCCGTAGTTGACGTTGCCGATGAAGCGGATGTTGTCGTGGTCCAGCACCCGGCGCAGGGCCTTGATGATCTCTTTGATGCGCGGGTGGTCGGGGGCCACGCCGTAACGGACCAGACCGTACGGGGCGGGAAGTCGCTCGATCACGTCGATCTCGACGGGGACCTCGGACTTGGTCAGGATGTCTGCGGCGTAGATGCCCGCGGGGCCCGCACCGATCACCCCGATGCGCAGCGGACGGGGGGATGAAGTCTGCTCAGTCATGGTTAGGTCACCCTAACCTTGATCCTATAGGAAATGGCAACATGAGAATCGTCACGTATTTTGTATCCAATGCGTAACGAGGCCGGATCCTTCGAGGTTTTCGTCGTCCACACGCCCTTGATCGGCGCTTCGGCCGACATCTGACGGAAAGTTACCGGGCTGAAACCGTCTGCCTATTTTCGCAGGTGAATGTCCGCTATCGTCGGCGCTCCGCCGGTCCCACCGGCCCCTCCCGCACCTTGGATGAAGCAGCAGGAGCGAGCGCATGAACCGGAAGCCGGCCGGTCGGGCCGTCGTTGTCACCGTCCTTCTCACCACGGCCCTGGCCGCCTGTGGAAAGAGTGAGAGTGCGGGCAGTGTGCAGGTGGCCGGTGGCGGTGTGACCACGGTGCGCTGGATCTACGACTGGACGCCGACCTCGGCGGACCTGCCCGTGCTGAAGGGACTGGCGGAGGGCTGGTTCGAGGAGGCCGGGGTGAAGGTCGCCACCACCCCCGGCGGTGCGATCGACCAGCTGGAGTCGGTCGGCGCCGGGAACCACGACATGACCGTCGGCGGCGGCGTCGAGCTCCTGGTCGACCAGGCCCGCGGTCTGCCGGTGAAGTCGGTCGGGCTGGTGCAGCCGGTGGCCCTGGGCGGTCTGGTCTGCAACCCCGACTCGGGGGTCAAGGACGGGGTACCGAAGACGCTGCTGGACCGGAAGCTGGCCACCGCGAGCTCCGACGCCGACGACGTGGTCTGGCAGATCTGGCGCGACCGGAACCAGCTCACCGGCAAGGTCACCGAGGTCTCCGCCGAGGCCGGGCCGGATCTGCTGTATCAGGGCGTCGTCGACTGCTTCCCGGACTTCCTCACCCTGGCCCCGCTGGAGGCGGAGAAGGAGTTCGGCGAGGCGCCGGTGCTCGTGCCGTACTCGAAGGAGCTCGGCGTGATCGGCCAGGTGCTCGACGTCAACACCGACTTCGCCCAGAAGAACCCTCAGGCGGTGCGGGCTTTCGTGGACGTCTACGCGCGCGGCATGGAGTGGGCCGCGAGTCACCAGGCCGACGCCGTGAAGCTGATGAAGAAGACCTACCCGGACATCGACGAGAAAATCACGGCCCAGGAACTGAAGTCGCTGGCCGGGTACTGGGCCGGCGGCTTCCAGCGGAAGAACGGCTACCTGAGCATGAACGACCACTCCTGGGCGGCGACGGTGGACGTGTTGCTCAAGGGCCGGGCGATCGACGAGGCGCCGGAGATGAGCTCGGTGTACACGACCGAGTACCTACCGTCGACGCCTTACCTGCCCTGAGCTCCGCCCGGATAACGAAATGCGGATCTGGCCGGATTCTCGGCGGGTCGAACAACCCTCGGGCGACGGGGGTGGCACGGCGGAAAACCGCACTCCCTCAAGCACAAGGGCGGTCATGTCCTATGAGTGACTTGAGTGTCAGCTGAGACTTATGCGCGCTTTGATGGGTCGCGCCGTACTTTGTTGGGCCCGGGCGCGGGCCGGCGCCCGCACCTCGTCGTGAACGGACTGCCGCATGCCTCATGTCGTCGTCATCAACCCGACCAGCTCGGCGGAGATCACCGCGGGAATCCAGGCGTCGCTGGACCAGACGGCCCAGCTGTGGGGTGTCACCGCCACCGCCGTCACCTCGTACGGCGGGCCCCGGGTGATCGAGTCGGACGACGACGCCCGGGTCGCGCTCAACCCGATGCTGGCCACCGCGGGGCAGCACCGGGCCGACGCCTACGTGGTGGGCTGTTTCTCCGACGTCGGGGTGGACGAGCTGCGGGCCGCCGCCCCGGTGCCGGTGATCGGGATCGCCGAGGCCGCGCTGCTCTCGGCCATGGCCCACTCCCGGCGCATCGGTGTGGTGAGCACCCTGCCGATGGCGACCTTCCGGCACGAGCTGTACTGGGCCCGGCTGGGGGTGAGCGGCCGGGTGGTCGCCGACCTGGCGATCGGGCGCGGCTCGCTGGACCTGAACGGGCGTGACGCCGCGAACGCCGTGCTCACGGCCGCCCGGGAACTCACCGGGCGGCGGGGGGCCGAGGCGGTCATCCTGGGCAGCGCCGGGCTGGCCCATCTGCGGGACCCGCTGGCCGACGAGCTCGGGGTGCCGGTGATCGAGCCGTGTGCCGCCGGGCTGGCGATGGCTGCCCAGGCCCTGGCCGACTTCCCGCGGCTGACGCGCACCCCCGCCGCACCACCCGCGCCCGCGGCGCTGCCGGCCGCGGAGCCGCAGTATGCGCCGAGCTACTCCCAGGACTACGGGTCCCAGGGGTACGGGTCGCAGGGGTACGGGTCGCAGGGGTACGGGCAGGAGCCCGCCCGTGAGTACGGGTCCGGCACGCCGGGGCACGGCACGCCCGGCTACAGCACGCCCGGTTACGGCACCCCGGGACACGGCCGGCCGCAGTACGGTTCGCGGCAGGTCCACCAGTGAGCCGGTGACGCCTGCCGCGATCTGGCACAGGGCCGGTGGGTACGGTCGGGGGAACGCGGATCGGCGCTGGAGGAGAGAACCATGGGTGGATACCTGGTCGCGGCGGCCACATCGGGCCTCGGGCACGCGATCGCCCGGCAGCTGGTGCTGGCGGGGCACGACGTGTCGATCTGCGGGCGCACCGCCGAGCGCGTCGAGAAGGCGGTCACGGCGCTGAACGAGGGCGGGGTCAACGGCACCGCCACCGGCCGCCCCGTCGACCTGACCGACGGCGCCGCGGTGACCGGCTGGGTGCGCGACGCGGCCTCCCGGTTCGACGGCCTCAACGGCGTGGTGATCAACACCGGCGGCCCGCCGGCCAAGGGCTTCGACGAAACCGATGACGACGACTGGCAGCTAGGGTTCGACCTGCTCCTGCGCCCGGCGGTGCGGCTGGCCCGGGCGGCCCGGCCGCACCTGATCAAGGGGGAGAGCAGCCTGCTGTTCTGCACCTCCAGCCAGGTGCGGGAACCGTCCGACGACCTGATCCTGTCCAGCGTGTTCCGCTCCGGCGTGGCCGCCCTGGCCAAGTCGCTGAGCAAGAGCTGGGCACCGGAGGTGCGGGTGAACCAGCTGATCCCCGGCCGGATCGCGACCGCCCGGGTGGAACAGCTCGACAGCGGCCGGTCGGAGCGCTCCGGGCTGTCGGTCGACCAGATCAGGCAGGAGTGGGGCACGAAGATCCCGGCGGGCCGCTACGGCGAGCCGGACGAGTTCGCCGCCGCCGCGGTGTTCCTGCTCTCGCCCGCGGCCTCGTACGTGACCGGGGTGAGCCTCCAGGTCGACGGCGGGCTGATGACGGGCATCTGATCATGCCGACGCCGCTGATGTCCTTCACCGTGGACGGCGACCGGCAGGCCCCACCGCTCGTGCTGGGGCCCTCGATCGGCACCTCGGGGCGGGTCTGGTCACCACAGATCCCCGGCCTGGTGCAGGACTTCCGGGTGATCCGCTTCGACCTGCCGGGCCACTTCGGCGAGCCCGCCGAGAAGGGGCCCTACACGGTGGCCGGGCTGGCCGAGGGGCTGCTGCGCGGTCTCGACGGGCTGGGCGTGGACACCTTCGACTACTGCGGCCTCTCGATGGGCGGGGCGCTGGGGCAGCAGCTCGCGATCGACCACCCGGACCGGGTGAACCGGCTCGTGCTGGTCTGCACCTCGGCCACTTTCGGCGACAGCCCCCGGCCCTGGCTGGACCGGGCGGACCGGGTGCGGGCCGAGGGCACCGGTTTCCTGCCCGACCTGGCCCGGGGCCGCTGGTTCGCGCCCGACGTGCCGGTGCCGCCGCTGGGCCGGGAACTGCTCCAGGCCCAGACCGCCCTGGACCCGGAGGGGTACGCGGCCTGCTGCGAGGCCCTGGCCGCGTTCGACTCCCGCGCGGAGCTGGGCCGGGTGCGCTGCCCCACCCGGGTGGTGGCCGGGGCCGACGACCTGGCCACGCCGGTCGCGTCGGCGCAGGAGCTGGCCGCCGGCATCCCGGGCGCCGACCTGGTGGTGGTGCCGCAGGCCGCGCACCTGGCCCCGGTCGACCAGCCCGCCGCCGTGCTCCAGGCGATCCGGCGGCACCTGTTCCGCTGACGTTTCGGGGTTCTCGGGGTACCTGTGAACGTTCGGTTGAAAGTTCGGTGGACGTTCGGCGCGCCTTCTGCCGGGCGGTTCGGGGACGTCAGGGGAAGGGCGGGTGAACAGCGGGGTGAACGGCGCCTGAGCGCGCGGTGTCACCCCGGTGAGCGCCAGGTGTCGTGAGTGACTACAGTCGGGCGCCGACACCGGAGGTGCACGGATGCGGCTCAGACTGACGCCGAGAGACACGACGATCATCGACCTGCTGGTCCAGGCCGGGAACGCGCTGGTCACCGGCGCGGATCTGCTGGAGGCCGTGATCATGTCAGGCCCGGAGGACCGGGCCGACCGGCTGGTCAAGGTGCGCGACGCCGAGCACGCGAGCGACGACATCGTGCATGCCACCATGCGCAAGCTGAACAGCACCTTCGTCACGCCCTTCGACCGCGAGGACATCTACGCCCTGGCCTCGGCGCTGGACGACGTCATGGACAACATGGAGGCGGCCGCGGACATGGTGGTGCTGGCCAACCCGTCCCGGCTGCCCGACGGCGTGGAGACCCAGCTCTCGGTGCTGCGTGAACAGGCCGCGATCACCGCGGCGGCGCTGCCCGGCCTGCACACCATGAAGGGCCTGGAGGAGTACTGGGTCGAGATCAACCGGCTGGAGAACGATGCCGACGAGGTCTACCGCGACATGCTGGCCGAGCTCTTCTCCGGCGCCTACGAGCCGCTGGAACTGCTCAAGGTGCGCGAGGTGATCGACGCCCTGGAAGACGCCGCGGACGCCTTCGAGCTGGTCTCGCACCACGTCGAGACGATCGCGGTCAAGGAGTCCTGAGAACGTGTCGCTGACCCTGACCCTGGTGGTCCTGGTCGTGGCCGTTGCCCTGGTCTTCGACTACACCAACGGTTTTCACGACGCCGCCAACGCGATCGCCACGGCCGTCTCCACCCGGGCCCTGACCCCGCGCACCGCCCTGCTGATGGCCGCCGTCTTCAACGTCGTCGGCGCCCTGCTGGGCCACGGCGTGGCCGAGACCGTGGGCAGCGGCATCATCAGTCCCCCGGACGGCCACGAGGGCCTGCTCATCGTGTTCTCCGGACTGGCCGGCGCGATCACCTGGAACCTGTTCACCTGGGCGCTGGGGCTGCCCTCCTCGTCGTCCCACGCCCTGATCGGTGGGCTCGCGGGGGCCGCGGTGGTGGTCTCCTCGCCGGTGCACTGGTCGGTGATCCTCGACAAGGTCGTCATCCCGATGGTGCTGTCGCCACTGGTCGGGTTCGCCCTGGCGTTCGTGGCGATGGTCGGCGTGCTGTGGCTGTTCCGCCGGGCCCGGCCGACCCCGGTGACCCGCGGCTTCCGCACCGCCCAAATCGCCTCCGCCGCGGCGATGTCGCTCGGGCACGGCCTCCAGGACGCGCAGAAGACGATGGGCGTGATGACGCTCGCGCTGATCGCCGGCGGCTACCACAGCGGCACCGGGATCCCGCTGTGGGTCACGCTCTCGGCCGCCGCGGCGATCAGCCTGGGCACCGCGTCGGGCGGCTGGCGGATCATGCGCACCCTCGGGCGCGGCGTGATCGAGCTCGACCCGGCCCGCGGTTTCGTGGCCGAGACGGTGGCGTCGTCGGTGCTCTACACCACGGCCTACGCCTTCCACGCCCCGATCTCCACCACGCACACCATCACCGCCGCGATCATGGGCGTGGGTGCGACCAAGCGCCGCTCGGCGGTGCGCTGGGGCGTGGCCGGCGACATCCTCACCGCCTGGGTGCTGACGCTGCCGGCCGCGGCCCTGGTCGCCGGGTTGCTCAGTCTTCTTCTTCACCCTCTGGCGTGACCTCGCCCAGCCTGGCCGTGGTGGCGTCGTCCTCCTCACCGTCGAAGAACTTCGACAGCACCGCCCGGAAGGTCTCCTGCTCGGGGTCGGCGTAGGCGAAAAGCGTCATCGAAGAACGCAGTTTCGCCGCGTCGATCTCGCCGAGCACGCCGGTGGCGGTCCGGCCGCTCAGGCCCAGCAGGATGGTCGCGCACTCCACCAGCCGCGGCCCGAGCACCGGATGGGCCAGGTAGGTGCGGGCCTCGGGCAGGCCGCTGATCGCGTACCGCACCGAGGTCGGGCTGAGCCCGAGCCCGGCGACCTGCGGAAACACGAACCACATCCAGTGGCTCGTCTTCGCCCCGGCGCGCAGCTCCCGCACGGCCTGGTCGTAGGTGCCGCCGGAGTCCTGGGCCTCGACGAATCTGGCGAGGTCGAAAGGGTCGTCGCTCATGGGGCCCGAGCTTAGGGTCAATGGTGGACGACGCCAGACCGCGCGCCGTTGCCCATGGGTCAACGACTCTCGCTGATCAGGGTGGCCAGCACACCCGGCGTCAGGGCCTGGAACATGTGCTCCACGTCGCCCGGGTAGCCCATGTAGTCGCCCGGGCCGAGCTCGACCGGGTTGCTGGTCGGTCCGACGAGAGCCCTTCCGGTGCCGATGATCACGTGCTCCACCACGCCCACCGCATGCGGTTCGGAGATCCGGCCGGGGCCGATCCCGACGTTCAGCCGGTACAGGTCACGCACGACGCCCGCCGGGCCCGCCGACATCAGAAATGCCGCGTAATCGCCCTGTTCGGACAGCAGCGGGGTGCCCTCCCCGTTGCGGACCACCTCGATCTTCGGCCGGGGCGGGTCGACCAGCCGGCTCACCGGCAGGTCCAGGGCCGCCGCGAGGGCCCACAGCGTCTCCACGTTCGGGTTGCCGGACCCCGACTCCAGCTGCGACAGCGTGGATTTGGCCAGTCCCGCCTGTTTGGCCAGCTCGCTCAGTGAGAGCCCGCCGCGCTCGCGCTCGCTGCGCAGGGCTGCGGCCAGCACGGCCTTGGGGTCGAGAGGGGCGTCGTCGTCGGGAAGCATGGGCGTTCGGCACCGATCACTCGTTCTGCTGGGCTGAACGCCGGAGGGCGCGTTCATCCTCACGGACACCCGTTCAGTATGGCGAACGGTGGATTTCGGGCGAGCCCGGGGGCGACGGCCGGGCGACGGTGCCCCGGCCAGCTGAAAATGCTTAACGGAGCACTGTGAGACTTGTCGCGGCAACCTTGGTGAACCAGCGTTTTCCCAGCATTCTCCCAAGGGTTCTGACCTGCGTGTAGGTGCGCTCCGCAGCCTTTGGGGCACCCCTGGTCATGCCCCTGACCAGGCAGATCCCGGTTCCCGGATTGACCATGGATTTATGGCTGCTTGATTTCCTCCTGACGGGTGGGGGCGGAGCATTTCGGGGTAGTCGCCGGAAGTGTGGCTCGCCGTGAAATGACGATCAGATCGCGGACGACGCGAGAGCGGCCTGAACGCAGGCCGAGGGGAGAGGAACATTGGTTTCGCAGGAGCCAACGCCGCTCCCGGTCCGGCCCCGGCTGGACTTCGAGGCGGGCCCGGTCACCGGAGCCACCCTGGCCACCGGCCAGATCCCGGTGATCGACCCGCAGGCCGGGCAGACGATCCAGGGCCAGCCGGTCGACCCGGCCGCCGAGAGCGGTGACGAGGAACCCGAGAGACAGCCGGAACCGCGGCAGATCGACGACGCCGCGTGGACCGCCAGCCTCAGGGTGATCGACGATTCCGAATGGGTTTCCGGGGGTGGGACTTCGGGATGGTCGTACCCGCAGATCTTCGATCCGGACCAGCCCGAGGCCGATTCCACCCCGCCTCTTCCCGGTCCCGGTCCTTCGACCGGCGAGATCCGGATGGCCGCCGAGATGCGCAAGGGCACGGCGGGGGCCCGGCCCCCGCTGGAGCCGGCGCCGCAGGTCGGTCGTGGCCGTGCCGCTGCTGAGAGTGCTGAGAAGGTTGACCACGGCCGGGTTTCGGCGCCGGCGACCGATCCGGCGAGGCGGCCGGGCGCGCTGGGCCGCGAGTCTGCGGCTGCGCCTGTTCGCACGGCGGCGGATCCCGCCCCGGCTGCTGAGCCGGGCGTGCAGGCGGCCATTTCGCTGCCTGGTGAAACGGTCACCGCCCCCAGCGGTATGCCTCTGATCGCTGCGTCGGCCGGTTCCGAGCCCCGAAACGCCCAGCCTCGAACCGCCCAGCCTGGCGGACCTGGGACCGGCGACACCGATATCCGCGCCACCGGAACGGGAAGCACCGCCACCACTGGCCGCCGCGCCGACAGGGCGCCCACCATCGGCGGCCCGAGTATTGGTGTCTCGGGTGCCGGTGCCTCGGGTGTCGGTGGCTGGGGTGTTGGTGTCTCGGGTGTCGGTGGCCCGAGTGTTGGTGGCCCGGGTGTCGGTGCCCCGAGCGTTGGCGGCCTCGCCGGCGGTATCCCCACCAGCGGTGCCCCCGCTACGAGCGCTCCCGAGGCGGTGGCGCTTGATGCGGCCCGCAGCAGCGCCACCTCCGGCAGCGACTCGGTCGGCAACCCTGCTACCGGTAGCGCCCCGGCCGGCAATCTCACCACCGGCAATCCCGCCACCGGCAGCCCCGCCACCGGCAGCCCCGCCACCACGGGCCCGGTGACGAATCCACGAGGTGTTTCGTCGTCCAGGATGTCCGGGCCGCCGACCGCCCCCACCACTGTGCTGCCGCTGCGGCGAGAGATTCGCCAGAAGCATCCTGACCCGCCGTTGCGGCGTTCGCGGTTCAAGATCCTGGTGCGGGTGCTGCGGGGAGCACTGGGGCGTCGGCGTCCTCGCCCGCACCGGGGCGGGGCCGACCCGAAAACCCTTGGCACGCGGTTCAAGTCCAAGGAGAATCATTTAGGCCTGATCCGACTGGTACTCGCACTGGCCGTCGGGGTCACGCACGCCACCCAGATCGGGTACGGCTGGCAGCCGGGGTTCGCTCACACTGGGCTCGGTGACCTCTGCGTCGACGGGTTCTTCGTGCTCAGCGGCTTCCTGCTGGTCGGCAGCTACCTGCGGCTCGACTCGGTGCGCCGCTACGCCTGGCACCGATTCCTCCGCATCATGCCCGGCTTCTGGGTCTGCCTGGTGGTCAGTGCCACCATGCTGGCCCCGCTGATCGCCTGGGTCCAGGGCGTCCCGATGAGAACCCTGATCACCGGCCAGGACTCGTCGTTCGACTATGTCGTCCGCAACGCCGCGCTGATGATGCGGCAGTGGGGGATCAGCGGCCTGCCCAGCGACGTGGAGATGGCCGGCGTGCTGAACGGCTCGCTGTGGACGCTGTTCTACGAGGCCGCCTGCTACGCCTCGATCATCGCCCTCGGCGTGTTCGGCGGCCTGCGCCGCCGCCCGGTGATGACCCTCGGCGCGGTCGGCGCCCTCTGGGTGGTCACCGTGCTGAACGACTACGGCATCCTGTATCTCGGCCAGGAGCGGATCATCCGGCTGGCCTTCATGTTCCTGATCGGCTCGGTGCTCTACCTGTACGCCCACCACGTGCCGGTGAACCGCTGGCTGACCCTGGCCTCGGCGGCCCTGGTGGTGGCCGGGATCGTGTTCTTCGAGGACTACCGGGTGCTCGCCGGGCCGGCCTTCGGCTACCTGTGCCTGGCCCTCGCCGTCTCCCGGGTGCGGGTGCCCGAGCCGCGCACCGACATCTCGTACGGCCTCTACGTCTACCACTGGCCGTTGCTCCAGGTGTTCAACCTGGTCGGCGTATCCGCCTACGGCATCTGGGTCTTCGCGCCCGCCGGGCTGGCCGCCGCCTCGGTGGTGGCCCTGCTCAGCTGGAAGCTGGTCGAGAAACCGGCCCTGGGCTTCAAGGACGCCGGATGGGTCACCTGGAAGCTACCGGTGCCCCGGCCGGTCACCTCGTCGCAGACCACCTGAGAACGATGGACGACGCCGGGCCGCGAAAGCCCGGCGTCGTCCTCAATTCAACGGCACCTAGGGCGATGGCGTGGCCGAGCCCGAAGGTGTGGAACCGGTGGCCTCGGACGGCGTCGAGTCGCCGGCGGTGGCCGCGATCGACGCGTCACCGGCCTCGTCGGCCGTGCTCACCGGTTCGGGGGTGACCTCGTCCGGCGTGGCCAGGGACTCCTCGGTCAGCTCGGCACTCGACCAGTCCTGCACCGTGGCCAGATTCGTGGCGCTGGCCGGCACCGGGGTGGCGATGCCGTCGTCGGCGGAGCAGGTGCGGTCGTCCTTGAGCTGCTGCGGCTCGAAGTAGTGCACGTCGAAAGCCGAGTTGTTGCCGTAGGTCTCGGCCCGGGTCTCGTCCGGCAGGGCCGGGTCGGCCAGCTGGTAGCGGATGATCCGGGTGTACTGGCAGTTCGTGCCCACCGACAGGATCGAGAACTCCATCGGGTCGCCGGCGTCGGCCAGCAGGCCGCCCAGGCCGGTGGTGCCCTCGACCAGGCGGATGTGGCCGCGGTCGTCGGTCTGGAGGTCCGCGGTGTCGTTCTGGTGGTGCACGTGTCCCGACGAGGTGGCGCGCACCGACTGCCCCAGGGTGGTGGCCATCGCGTCGGCCATCACCGGCTCGTGCGCCAGCAGCAGGTCGAAATAGGTGTCCCGGTTCAGGTTCTCGACCGCCGAGGTGGCCGCTGCGGTCTCGATCCTGGTCACCGTGTCCACGTCGTCCGAACCGGCGTCACCGCCGGCGCCGTAGGTGCGCGGGTCGCCCACGCCGTAGATCTGGAGGCCCATCGCCGTCACGACCTCCTGATCGAGCACGGTGACGCCGGGGATCGCCCCGATCTTGCTCGCCACGCCCGCCGAGTCGTGGTTGCCCTTGATCCAGATCATCGGCGTCTTCTCGGTGATCCTCCGGATCGAGGCGACGTAGCTGTCGGTGAGTTCCGCGGTGTTGCCCACCAGCGTCTCGTCACCGTTGTTGATCAGCAGCTTGACGTCGTTCGCGTCGATGTACTCCTGGAGGTAGTTGTAGATGTCGCGGCGGTGCACGTCGGAGATGAACATGACGTTGTACGCGGTCTCGGGGGTGTTGGTGGACGTCGGTGGCCGGGTCAGCGCGTCTTGCAGCCGCAGCACCGCGCGCACCTTGTCGGCGGCACCCGCGTCACGCGCGTCCAGGGCCGCGAGTTTGTCCGGCGTGGCGGCGATGTCGGCCAGCAGCCCGGTCACGGCGTAGCGCTGCCACCAGTCCGAACGGTAGGTCAGGCCGACGGTGCCGCTCAGGGCCAGCACCGCGACCACCGTGGTGGTGCCGACCAGCGTTCCGGTGGCGGCCAGGCGGTGACGCCGGGTGCCGGCCCGGATCGGATCGGTCTTGGCCAGCACCGACACCGCGCCGTCGACGATCAGGTCGCCGATCAGTGCCCCGATCGCCAGCCCCAGCACGGCCGCGCCGACGAAGTGCAGGATCATCGCCGGGACCTGGCTCTCCAGGTCGGAGCGGAACTCGCTGCTGAAGGCCGCCCCGCCGTCGGTGACCTCGCGCACCGCGTCGAGGTCGATGCGGGGGGTCACGTGCAGGCCGATGGGCAGCGCGGTGACGTCGCGGAACTGGAGCGAGCCGAGGCTGGAGTCGACGGTGATCCCGCGGTGCGCCGGGGTGACCGAGCCGCTGACCACGATGTCGACGCTGGCCACGGTGGAGCGGTAGGGGTAGATCGAGACCGCGATGCCGGCCATCGCGAGCGCGGCGAACAGGGACACCAGGAAACGGGCCGCGGCCCGCCAGGGGTGTTCCGGCCGGCGGAACATCTGCCGCACGAGCCAGCGGCGGACGTCGGACGCCTTCTTCCGGAGGCGGCGGCTCACAGGGCTGGGAGCGGACTGGTCCCGGGTGAGTGGGTCAGACTCGGACATCTACTCGAGGCTAACGGGGCGGGTGATGATCGGCGCGCCGAAAACCCGAGGTCATGGCCATGAAGGCGGTTTGGGAGGGTGTGCCCCGTCACCTGGTGCCGGAGGGTGCGCGAACGATCACGCCGTGGTGCTGAAGTGGCGCGGGCTTTTTCCGACGCAAGGGACTTTCGCCCCGTCCGTGGGTGCTGTTCGCTGCTCACACTAAGCATGAACTCGGTTACGCATCCTGGAGGACTGGTCATGACGTCTGCACCGTTCGACCCGATGGAGAGTCTGGCCGCGGACGTCGTGGTGGTCGGGGTGAGCGACTCGGTCTGCGGGCGCGGCGCCATCGTGTTCGCCGCCGACGAGGCCTACCGGCGGGGCGCGCAGCTGCGTCTGGTGCACGCCTGCGCACCCGCCGAGCAGGTCTCGGTGCAGGCCGATCTCGACCGTCTGGCCACCATGATCCGCGCCGAGTACCCCTGGCTGCCCGTCGTCACCAGCGCCCCGGCCGGCCGCACCGAGCAGATCCTGCTCGACGAGTCGGCCCGGGCGTCCCTGATGGTGCTGGACCCGGAGGCCAGCCGCGCGGTGGCCGGGGCCGCCGCCTGCCCGGTGGTGCGGGTGCGCCAGGTCCAGACTCCCTGCCCCTGAACGGGAACGGGCTCCAGACCGGCGCTAGGCCGCCGTCGTCGGGACCGGGAGCTCGCGGGGGATCGCCAGCACCGGGCACGGCGGGGCCTGGATCACGCCCCGGCTGATCGACTCGCGCACCGGGCGGTAGAGCTCGCCCGGGCGGCTGCCGACCACCAGAAGCTCGGCGTTCTGGCCCAGTTCGGCCAGTGCGTCGGCCGGGTCGCCGGTGGTGCGCACCACACTGAACTGCACGTCCGGCACCTGGGCCACGGCGTCGGACACGCCCCAGCCGGTGTTGCCCCGGCTCGGCTCGACGTGCAGCACCTGGAGGTCGAAACCGCGGCGCCGGGCCTCCTGCGCGGCGGCCGTGACCACCTGGGCGTCGGTGGGATGCGAGCCGACCGCGGCCAGGATGAACGGGTGCGCCCCGAGCGGCCTGCGCGGTGCGCCCTCGGGCACCACCATCACCGGGCAGGTGGCGGCGCGCAGCAGGGCGGCGCTGACCGAGCCGGGTTCCCAGGCCGGGGCGTTGTAGCGACCGGTGGCCCCGACGACCAGCAGCCTGGCGGCGCTGATCGGGAACGCGCCGGGGGTGATGTCCTCGTTGTCCAGGCAGTAGCCGCTGATGTTGGGCAGCGGGTAGCGCAGCCGTAGCGCCTCCACCGCGTCGGTCAGCCGGCGCCAGGCGGCGACCACACCGGGGGCGTCGTCCGTGCGTTCGTCGCGCGGGTCGAAACCCGCTCCGTTGCGCCGGCGCAGGTCGGTGATCAGCGTCAGCGGCAGATGACGGCGTTCGGCCTCCTGGGCCGCGCGGTCGAGCAACTGGGTGTGCTGCCAGCGGCCGTCGAAACCGGCCACGATCCGCGGCGTGTACTCACCATTCATGGCCTACTCCCGTCGAGTGTCGATCCGGTCCGGAATCCTCGTTCCCAGAATCCGCTCCGTTACCACAGGCGGTCAGAGGCGCTGGGCATCGGGGGTTCGGGACCTAGGTCCTGTCACTCTCCGCGCACTCGGGGTCAAAGGACTTTCGACCTGCCACCGGGTGCGCGGATACGGTGGTGCCACAGGCATTCCCGCAACCGGCGGAAGCCACAGCGGAACCGCCCGGCGGGCCGCACAGACGAAGGCGAGGAGAGGACTTTGATCAGGGTCTTCCTGCTCGACGACCACGAGGTCGTCCGTCGTGGGCTGGTCGCCCTGCTGGAGGCGGCCGGTGA
This sequence comes from Kineosporia corallincola, assembly GCF_018499875.1. Lineage (GTDB taxonomy): Bacteria > Actinomycetota > Actinomycetes > Actinomycetales > Kineosporiaceae > Kineosporia > Kineosporia corallincola. The sequence goes on from NZ_JAHBAY010000013.1 coordinate 217,671, forward strand.
CATCGAGGTGGTCGGTGAGTCCGGCTCTGCCCAGGAGGCACAGCGCCGCATTCCCGCGCTGCGTCCCGACGTGGCCATTCTGGACGCCCGGCTGCCCGACGGCAGCGGTATCGACGTGTGCCGCGAGGTGCGCTCGGCCGACCCCAACATCAAGGCGCTCATCCTCACCTCCTACCAGGACGACGAGGCTCTGTTCAGCGCGATCATGGCGGGCGCCGCGGGCTACGTGCTCAAGCAGGTGCGCGGCACCGACCTGCTCGACGCCGTGCGCACGGTGGCCCAGGGGCAGAGCCTGCTCGACCCGGCCGTCACGCTGAAGGTGCTGGAGCGCATCCGCAACGGTGAAAAGCCCTCCGAGCCGGACCAGCTCGCGTCGCTCACCGCGCAGGAGAGGCGCATCCTCGAGCTGATCGCCCAGGGCATGACCAACCGGCAGATCGGCGAGACGCTGTTCCTCGCCGAGAAGACGGTGAAGAACTACGTGTCCTCGCTGCTCGCGAAGCTGGGTGTGGAGCGCCGCACGCAGGCCGCCATCCTGGCCACCAAGCTGATCCGCGGCAACTGAGCCTTCTTTCAATTGATGGACGACGAGGAGCCCGTCACGAGCTCCTCGTCGTCCATTAATTTTGGCTCGTGAAGATTCGCGCTTTCGAAGACACCGACTGGCCTGCCGTGTACGAGATCGTTCGCGAGGTGATCGACGGCGGCGAGACCTACGCCTACGACCCGGACTGGACCGAGCAGCGCACCCGTGAGGTCTGGGTGGAGCCGGCGCCCTCGATCACCGTGGTGGCGGTGCACGACGACGGCACGGTGCTCGGCACGGCGCACTCCGGCCCGAACCGCCCGGGCCGCGGATCACACGTGGCCACAGCCAGTTTCATGGTGTCGTCGAAGGCCCGCGGCCAGGGCGTGGGCCGGGCCCTGGGTGAGTACGTGCTGGCCTGGGCCCGCTCCGGGGGCTATCACGGCATGCAGTTCAACGCCGTGGTCGAGACCAACACCGTGGCCGTGAAGCTCTGGCAATCACTGGGTTTCGCCACGATCGGGATCGTGCCGGAGGCCTTCGACAGCAAGGCGCACGGGCTGGTCGGCCTGCATGTGATGTATCAGAAGTTCTAGGAGTTCTCGCCGGCCTGGTGCTGTTTGGTGTTTCCGCTGTTCTTGTCGCGGGCGTTCTCCGGCACCGGGCCGACGCCGGCTGGGGGCTCGTCGTACTGCTGGTTGCGCTCGCCCTCCACCGGCTCCCGCTCCTTCATCCGCAGCAGCAGCACGCTGACCGCCAGCACGATCACCAGCAGCCCGAGAAGCGCGATCTGGAGCGCGAACTCGCTGGGGTCGCGGGTGCCCTCGGTGGTCGGCTCGCCCTCCAGCACGTTGGCCACCTCGACCGACAGCAGGATGATCTCCTTGATCGACACGATCATCCCGACGATCAGGAACGGCTCGGCCACGATCTCGCGCCGGCTCAGCGTCATCCGCACCGCGAAGATCAGCTCGACCAGGATGAAGACCAGCAGCAGCCGGTCCAGCAGGGCCAGCACCGCGGTGTCGGCCCCGTGGCCCAGGCCGCCGAGCTCGCCGGCCGCCTCCACCAGCAGCACCACCGCGCCGACCACGAGCAGCGCGGCCACGGCCACGTAGACCGCGTCCTCGGCCAGCCGCAGGGTGCGCTCGCCGATGTTCGCGATCCGGTGGCTGGAGCCGTCCACACCGTTCATGGCGCCGTCCACCACCCTGTCCACCTGGTCCGACGCATCCTGCTGTCCTGTGCTGGGCATGTCCCGAGTCTCAGGGGGAAATTGGATCTTCGCGACCGGACAATTCCGTCATGTCCCGCAGGCGCCCCGCGAATTCACGCATCCGGTCGCGCAGTTGCGGTGGCTCCTCCAGCACGAACGGCAGGTCCAGCCCGGCGATCAGGGCCGGCACCCAGTCCAGCCGCTCGGCATTGAGTCGCACCCGTACCTCGCCCACCTCAGCCGCCTTGCCCGCCTCAGCCGCCTTGCCCGCCTCAGCCGCCTTGCCGGCCTCGCCGCCGGGCAGCGCCTCGCCGCCGGGCAGTGGCTCGACGATCGCCAGGCCGAGGGGTAGGCGCCGCCTCACGGTCTCCGCCTCGCCGCGCACCCGGAACACCACCCGGTGCTGCCAGGGGGTGGCGGCCAGGGAACGCAGCACGGCGCCGGCGGGGTCGGAGGCGGTGTCTGGGCCGGTGGCGGTGGCGGTGGCGGTGTCTGGGTCGGTAGCGGTGCCGGTCGGTGCGTTGCGGGCGCTTGCGGCCCGGCGGTCCCGGACCACGGTGGTGGCCTCGGGGGCGGCGGTTCTCGGGGCGGCGGTTCTCGGGGTGATGGCCTCCGGGGTGGTGACGGCCTGGGCGTGGGTGATGCGGTCCAGGCGGAAGGTGCGGGGTTCGCCGACAGCCAGGTCGGTGGCGGTCAGGTACCAGTGGCCCGCGTGGGCGACGATTCCGCCGGGCCGGACGGCCCGCACACTCGCCCGCCCGTGCCGGTCCAGATACCCGATTTCGGTGGGTCGTCCTTCGTGCGTACAGGTGGCGAGGGTCAGCAGCACGGCCAGGTCGGCATCGGCCGGATCCCGTGCCGGGGTGGTGAAAGACACCGTGGCGAGCAGGGCTTCGAGCCGGGGGCGCAGCGTCGCGGGCAGTACCCGGCGCAGTTTGGCCAGCGCGCCGGCCGAGGCGGACGAGCGGGGCAGCAGCCCGGCCCGGTCGCCCACCACCAGCCCGACCAGCACGGCCGCGGCCTCGTCGTCGGTGAGCATCAGCGGTGGCATGCGGTAGCCGGGCGCCAGGTGGTAGCCGCCGTAGCGTCCTCGCACCGACGTCACCGGGATGCCGAGGTCGAGCAGGTGCTGCACGTAACGACGCACGGTGCGCTCGTCCACACCCAGGCGGTCGGCCAGGTCGGCCACCCGCCGGGTGCCACCGGCCTGGAGCATCTCCAGCAGGGCGAGCACGCGCGAGGTGGGCCGGGTCACCGCCGAAGACTGTCACGGAATCCGGGCGGATGCTGTCCGGTATCCCTCCTACGGTCGAGCCATGACCATCAGCTTCGCCTCCGTCCGCCTGATCACCGCCGACGTCGCCGCCACGACCGCCTTCTACGAGAGGGTCACCGGTGCCACGGCCGCCCGGCACACCGACCAGTTCTCCGAGATCCGCATCGGCGGGCTGGCTCTCGCCGTCGCCGGCACGCCCACGCTGGCTCTGTTCGGCGAGCGGGTGGCCGAGCCCGCCGCCAACCGGTCGCTCATCGTCGAGTTCCGCGTCGACGACGTGGACGCCGAGTACGAGCGGCTGCGTGACGGTCTCGACGACGTGGTGCAGGAACCCACCACCATGCCCTGGGGCAACCGCTCGCTGCTGTTCCGCGACCCGGAGGGGAACCTGGTGAACCTGTTCACGCCGGTGAGCGCCGAGGCTCGGACCCGGTTCGGGATCTGAGTCCCCGGCCGTCAGCTCCGGTCGGCTGCCCCGGCCGGGGGCTTCACCGCCACCACCGGGCACCCGGCCTCCAGCAGCACCCGCTGGGAGGTGCTGCCGAGCAGCAGCTTGCCCACCGGCGACCGCCGGCGCAGGCCGATCACCAGCAGGGTGACGCCGTCGGCGTACGAGGCGTCGATGAGCTCCGCCGCCATGCCGTCCCCGGAGGCCTGCCTCGTCGTCACACTCCCACTGGCCCCGTCGAGACCGTCGGTGCTGTTCAGGGCGTCGCGTTCGCAGGCCTCTGCGTCACCGGGTTCGCTGATCACCAGCAGATCGGTGCGGTGATGCCGGGCCTCGGCCGCGCCGTGCCGCAGCGCGGCGCGTCCCTCGGCCGTGGGCCAGTAGCCGACGACGATGCTCATCCACGGATTCCCTTCTAGTAGACGGGGTTCAGCACGGTGCCCGAGCGCAGGAAGCTGTCCAGGTTGGCCAGCGTGAGCTCCTCCATCGCGGCCCGGGTCTCCACCGAGCCGCTGCCCATGTGCGGCAGCAGCACCACGTTGTCCAGGCCGAGCAGGGCCGGCGGCACGTGCGGTTCGTCGGCGAACACGTCCAGCCCGGCCCCGGCCAGGCCGCCGTCGCGCAGCAGGCCGACCAGCGCGTCCTCGTCCACCACGCTGCCGCGCGCGATGTTGACCAGGTAGCCCTGCGGCCCGAGGGCGGTGAGCACCTCCCGGCCGACCAGCCCGGCGGTGCCCTTGCCACCCGCCGCCGCGACCACGAGAACATCTACCTCCCGCGCCATCTCGACCAGATCGGGCCGGTAGCGGTACCGGCTGCCGGGCACCTGGTTGCGGTTGTGGTAGCTGATCGTGCAGCCGAAGGCCTCCAGCCGGTGGGCGATCGCGCCGCCGATCCGGCCCAGCCCGACAATGCCCACCCGGCGGCCGCTGGCCTGCCGGGTCAGCGGGAACCTGCCCTCGCTCCAGCGCCCGGCCCGCACGAACCGGTCGGCGGCGCTGAAACCCCGCATCACGTCGATCATCAGGCCCACCGCCGTGTCGGCGACGCAGTCGGTCAGCACGTCGGGCGTGTTGCTCACCAGGATGCCGCGCCGGGCGGCGGTGTCCACGTCGGTGGTGTCGTAGCCCACCCCGAAGTTCACGATGGCGCCCAGCCGCGGCAGTTCCGCCATCAGGTCGGCCCGCACCCCGTGGCCTCCCGACGTCACCGCCGCCCTCACGGCACCACCCTGCTCGGCCAGGAACGCCTCCCGGGCCTCGCCCTCCGGCAGCACCATCGCCCGGTAGCGCCGTTGCAGGGTCTCGGCCAGGGACGGCATCAGCTGGCCGACCTGTAGCACTGTCATCGCGGTACTCCCCATCCAGATCGCCTCACCGGTCCAGGGCCGGTCGTTTCGGATCGAACGACCACCCCGGGATCAGATACTGCATGGAGACGGCGTCGTCACGCGCGCCGAGCGCGTTGCGGCGGTACAGATCGTGCGCCCGGTCGAGCCGTTCCTCGTCCAGCCGGACCCCGAGGCCGGGTGCCGTGGGCACGCGGATGCCGCCCTTCTCGATCACCGGCGGTCGCCGGGTGAGGCGCTGGCCGTCCTGCCAGATCCAGTGCGTGTCGATGGCCGTGATCTCGCCCGGTGCCGCGGCCGCGACGTGGGTGAACATGGCCAGCGAGATGTCGAAGTGGTTGTTCGAGTGCGAGCCCCAGGTCAGACCCCAGGCCTCGCACAGCTGCGCCACCCGCACCGAGCCGGCCATCGTCCAGAAGTGCGGGTCGGCCAGCGGGATGTCGATCGCGCCGGCCCGGATCGCGTGGCCCAGCTGCCGCCAGTCGGTAGCAATCATGTTGGTGGCCGTGGGCAGGCCGGTGGCTCGGCGGAACTCGGCCATCACCTCCCGGCCGGAGAACTCGGCCTCGGCACCGCACGGGTCCTCGGCGTAGGCCACGACTCCCCGCATCCGCCGCCCGTGCGTCACGGCCTCCTCCAGCGGCCAGGCGCCGTTCGGGTCGAGCGTGATGCGGGCCTCGGGAAACCGCTCGTGCAGCGCGACGACGGCGTCCACCTCGTCCGCACCGGACAGCACCCCGCCCTTGAGCTTGAAGTCGCCGAACCCGTACCGCTCGTGCGCGGCCTCGGCCAGCGCCACCACGGCCTGAGGGGTCAGGGCCTCCCGGTCGCGCAGTACCTCCCAGGCGTCCCCGCTGCCGGTGCGGCGGTAGGGCAGTCCGGTGCGCGCCGCGTCACCCACGAAGAACAGGTACCCGAGCACCGGCACGACCTCACGCTGCCGCCCGTCGCCGAGCAGGTCCGCCACCGGCACCCCGAGGAACTGCCCGAGCAGGTCGAGCAGAGCCGACTCCAGTGCCGTCACCACGTGCACGGTGGTGCGCAGGTCGAAGGTCTGGAGGCCGCGGCCCCCGGCGTCGCGCCCGGCGAAGGCGGTGCGCACCTGCCGCAGCACGGCGTTGTACCGGCTGACCGGCTGCCCCACCACGAACGGCTCACTGTCGGCCAGCGTGGCCCGGATCGCCTCGCCGCCCGGCACCTCGCCCAGGCCGGTGTTACCCGCGCTGTCGGTCAGGATCACCACGTTGCGCGTGAAGTAGGGGCCGTGCGCGCCGCTCAGGTTCAGCAGCATGCTGTCTTCGCCCGCCACCGGCACCACCCGCAGGGCGGTGACCACGGGGACGCCCGTGGTCACCTCCGGCTCCACCGCCATCGAACTCTCCCTCACCGCCTCAGAACCGTTCACGCCCGGCCGAACTCGCCGTCCAGCTGGCGCACGATGCCCAGCTCGTTCGCGTCGTCGAGCCCTGCGGGCCGCAGTCCGGCGGGCAGGTCCTGGTAGGCCACCGGGCGCAGGAACCGCTCGATCGCCAGCGTGCCGACCGAGGTGCTGCGCCCGTCGGACGTGCTCGGGTAGGGACCGCCGTGCACCATGGCATGCCCCACGTCCACGCCGGTGGGCCAGCCGTTGAAGATCAGCCGCCCGGCCTTGAGCTCCAGCGTGGGCAGCAGCTCACGAGCCAGGCCGAGATCGTCGTCAGTGGCGTGCACCGTGGCGGTGAGCTGACCCTCCAGAGCCTCCACCACGCGCGGCAGCTCCTCGTCGTCCATGATTCTGACAACCAGGGACGACGCACCGAAAACTTCCTCGTGCAGGGAGGTATCGGCCAGGAACGCGCTACCGGTGGTGGTGAAGAGGTGGGTGACCCCCTCGGCATCGATCGAGTCGTCGCGGCCACCGGCCGCCACCTCGGTGACGTCGGGACGGGAGGCCCGGCGGCGCACACCCTCGTCGTACGACGAGCAGATGCCCCGGCTCAGCATCGGCGCCGCGCCGGTGGCCCGCACCGCCTCTGCGGCCGAAGCGAGAAACCGCTCCAGGTAGGGAGAATCGAGTGCGAACACCAGTCCCGGGCTGGTGCAGAGCTGACCGGTCCCGGTGGTGAGCGAGGCAACGAAGGCCCGGCCGAGCTCCTCCGGCGCCGCCGCCAGCGCGCCGGGCAGCAGGAAAACCGGATTGACGCTGGACATCTCGGCATAGACCGGGATCGGGACCGGCCGCGCCGCCGCGGTGGCCACCAGGGCCAGGCCGCCGGCGCGGGAACCGGTGAACCCCACCGCGCGCACCCGGGGATCGGAGACCAGCGCGGTGCCGAGCGTCGACCCGCCGCCGAACAGCAGCGAGAAAACCCCCTCCGGCAGCCCGGATTCGGCCACAGCCGCCTGAACGGACCGGCCGACGAGCTCCGAGGTGCCCGGGTGCGAGCTGTGCGCCTTCACGATCACCGGGCAGCCCGCCGCCAGCGCCGAGACGGTGTCGCCACCGGCCACCGAGAAGGCCAGCGGAAAGTTCGAGGCGCCGAACACCGCCACCGGCCCCAGCGGGATCTTGCGCTGACGCAAGTCCGGGCGAGGCAGCGGGGTGCGCCCGGGCAGCGGCGGCTCGATCCGTGCGCCGATCCAGCTGTCCTCGCGCAGCACCCGGCCGAACAGCCGCAACTGGTTCACCGTGCGGGCCAGCTCGCCCCGCACCCGCGGCTGCGCGATCCCGGTCTCGGCGACGACCCGCGCCACCAGCTGCTCCGACACGTCCTCCAGGTTCGCGGCGATCCGGTCGAGAAAGGCCGCCCGCCGCTCGCCGTCGGTGTGCCGGTACTCGTCGAAGGCCGTCCACGCCAGCGCGGCGGCTCGCGCCACCTCCGGCGGACCACCCAGTCCGTACACCGGTTTCAGCTCCTCGCCGGTGCGCGGGTCGCGGGCGGTGAAGGTGCCGCTGTCGCCCGGCACGGCGGCGGCACCGATCAGCATCTCGCCGGTGAGTTCCACGGTCGGCATGGTTCAGACCACCTTCTTGACCAGGTCGGTGAGGTCGGACAGTTCCTCGGCGGTGAGGTCGACCAGCGGCGGGCGCACCGCCCCGGCCGGCCGGCCGACCGCCGCCAGACCCGCCTTCACGATCGAAACCGCGTATCCGGCACGGCGATTGCGGATCTCCAGATAGGGGAAGACGAACTCGCGCAGTCGGCGGTACACGTCCTCGCGGTCGCGCTCCCGCACCGAGCGGTAGAACTCACCGGCCCAGCGCGGCGCGAAGTTGTAGATGGCGGACGAGTACGTGGTGGCGCCCAGCTCCAGGTACGGCAGCGCGTAGGTCTCGGCCGTGGGCAGCCCGCCGACGTAGACCAGGCGCTCGCCGTGCGTGGCGTAGAGGTTGGCCATCAGGTCGATGTCGCCGATGCCGTCCTTGAAGCCGATGAAGTTGCCGAACTCGGCCACCAGCCGGTTCACCGTCCGGGCGGTGAACCGGGCGTTGGCCCGGTGATACACCACCACCCCCAGCGAGGTGGAGGAGCAGACCCGGGCCACGTGCTCGTACAGCCCCTCCTGCGTCATCTCGGTGAGATAGGGCGGAAGCAGGAAAATGCCGTCCGCACAGGCTCTTTCGGCGGCCTGGGTCATGTCCACGGCGATGCCGGTGCCGTAGCCGGCCGGGCCGACCACCGGTACCTCGGTGACCTCCTCGGAGCTGATCCGCACCACGCGCTCCACCTCGGCCGGGGTGAGCGCGAAGAACTCGCCCGTGCCACCGGCCGCGAACAGCCCGGCCGCGTCGAACTGCCGCAGGTGACGCAGGTGCTCGCGCAGGCCGTTCTCGTCCAGGGCCAGGTCGGCGTCGGTGTGCGTGACCGGGAACGACAGCAGGCCCGACCCGAGGGCATCGCGCAGTTCGGTGGGCGAGTAACGAGACATCGACGGCTCCTGAAAGTCGTGGGTTCCATCCACGCTAGGCAGCCCTTTCGATACCTGTCCAAGCCAACTTCGGCATGGCGCAATACCTATCCGGTATCACAATCCAGTGGTTGACGTCACATAAGACCCCACTTACCGTACGTCTACGAATCCAGATCGCGTCCACATCTGTGGACACCTGGGAAGGAACTCAATGTTGAGCCCACCATTTTCGCGATCCCGGGGCCGTTTCGGCGTGGTCGGTGTGCTGGCTCTGGCCCTTCTGGCGAGTGGCTGCACGGTCGCCAACTCGGAGTACGTCACCGGCGGTGGGGCAGGCGGTCTGCGCATCGTTCTGCCCCAGGAACCCCCCACCCTGGAGGCGTGCCAGAGCTCGCTGACCGCCACCGGCGTGGTCATCCGCTCGAACATCACCGAGCCGCTGGTCGAGCGGGACGCCGACTCCGGCGAGCTACGGCCGAAACTCGCCACCGCGTGGGAACAGACGTCCGACGAGACCTGGACCTTCACCCTGCGCGAGGGGGTCACCTTCACCGACGGCACCCCCTTCGACGCCGCGGCCGCGGCCTTCACCATCGACCGCGCGGTCAACTCCGACCTCGGATGTGAGGTCGAGGGTTACGTTTTCGGCGACACCGACCTCGATGTGGAGGTCGTGAACGACACCACGCTGGCCGTCAGCACCCCCGAGCCCGACCCGATCCTCCCGCTGCGTCTCTCGTTCGTCGAGATGGTCTCCACCCGGACCAGCGCGACCGAGAAGGTGCGCGTCCCGATCGGCACCGGCCCCTACCGGGTGGCCGACTGGCAAGCAGGACAGAGACTTTCGCTGGAGTCCAACCCAAGCTACTGGGGTGACGCGCCGGCCTATCAGAACGTGAACTACGTCTGGCGGGCCGAGGGCAGTGTGCGGGCCGCCATGGTGACCAACGGCGAGGCGGACATCGCCACCAGTCTGGCGCCCGAGGACGGCGCCGGCGAGCTGGCCGTGGCCTACCGCAACAACGAGACCACAGCCCTGCGGATGCAGTCCGACGAGCCGCCGCTCGACGACCTCCGGATCCGGCAGGCCGTCAACTACGTCATCGACCGGAACACCCTGGTGCGCTCTCTCTTCGAGAACCTGGCCACGCCGGCCGGTGAGCTGATCCCCGAGGGCATCGTGGGCTACAACCCGGACGAGAGGGTCTGGCCCTACGACCCCTCTCGTGCGAAACAGCTGGTGGACGACGCGCGGGCGGACGGAGTGCCGGTGGACACCGAGATCCGGCTGATCGGGCGCACCGCCCAGTTCCCCCGGATCGAGGAGACGATCGAGGTGATCCAGAACGAGCTGGAGAAGATCGGTCTGAACGTCAAGATCCAGATGATGGACACGAGCACCCAGCTGACCTATCAGATCCGGCCGTTCCCCGAGGACACCGGGCCGTACCTGCTGATGATCATGCACGGGAACCAGGCCGGTGACGCGGCTTTCACGCTGGATCAGTACATGCTCGCCGAGGGATACCAGAGTTCTTGGGGCACAGCGGAGTTCGACAGCCTGATCGATGCCGCCGAGGCGCTGAAGGGCGACGACCGGCAGGCCGCGTTCGAGAAGCTCTGGCCCTACGAGCAGGAGAAGGTGGTTCAGTACGCCTACATCGCGCACATGAGCGCGATCCTGGCCAAGTCCGCGAGCGTCTCGTACCAGCCGGACTCGGCCACCGGTGACGAGATGCGGCTGGCAGAAATGAGTCCCGTGTCATGACCGGATTCCTGCGCCGCCGGGCGTTCACCAGTCTGCTGCCGCTGATCGCCGTGCTGCTGGGGGTCTTCTTCCTGGCCCGGCTGACCGGCGACCCGGCCAACCTCTACCTGCCGGTCTCGGCCACGCCCGAGCAACGGCAGCAGTTCATCGAGCGCAACGGCCTCGACGACCCGGTCTGGGCCCAGATGTGGGACTACCTCGGCGGGGTGCTGCGCCTGGACTTCGGCGAGTCGCTGCGCACCGGGGAATCGGCCGCCACCATGGCGTTACGGGCCTTCCCGGCCACGCTCCAGCTGGCGTTCTCCACCATGCTGATCGCGGTCGTCGGGGCCGTGGTCATCGGCAGCTGGGCGGCCTACCGGCCGAACTCGTTGGCCGACCGGATCTCCGGCTTCCTGTCGATGACCGCGGCCAGCGTGCCGGACTTCTGGTTCGCCGTCATCGGGGTCTGGGTCTTCGCCGTCGGCCTGGGCTGGCTGCCCACCTCGGGCGTCACCGGGGGGATGGCGTCCTGGGTGCTGCCCGTGGCCACGCTGGTGATCCGGCCGCTCGGGGTGCTCACCCAGGTGGTGCGCGGGGCCATGGTGTCGGCGCTGTCCGCTCCCTACGTGCGGCTGGCCCGCTCGAAGGGGGCCGGTGACCTGCGTGTGGTCACGCACCACAGCCTGCGCAACGCCGCGGCGCCGGCGCTGACCGTGGCCGGCGACCTGATGGTCGGCCTGATCAACGGCGCCGTGGTGGTCGAGACCATCTTCGGCTGGCCGGGGATCGGCAAGCTGATGATCGACTCGATCCTGGGTCGCGACTTCGCCGTGCTCCAGGCCTGCGTGCTGCTGACGGCGGTCTCCATCTTCGTCCTCAACATCCTCATCGACATCGGTTACGCACTGCTGGACGCACGGGTCAGGGAGAAGGTGCCGGCATGACGGCCGTGGTGGAGAGCCGGGTGGAGGAAACGGTTTCGAGCCGTGTCCCGCTGTGGAGACTGTTGCTGCGCGACCGGGTGGCCACGCTCGCCGCGCTGGTGCTCACGTTCGTCGTGCTGGTGGTGCTGATCGGCCCGGTGTTCGTGGGTGACGAGGCGGGGGAGCAGAACCTGCTGAACGCCAACGCCGAGCCGTTCAGCCTGGCCGACGGCTGGCTCAACCTGCTCGGTACGGACGCCCTCGGGCGCAGTGTGCTGGCCCGGCTGATCGTGGCCGGCCGCACCACGCTCTCGGTGGCGGTGCCGGCGGTGCTGCTGTCGCTGGTGATCGGCTCGCTGGTCGGCATGTGGGCCGGCTACCACCGGGGCTGGCGGGAGACCGTGGTGATGCGGGTGGCCGACATCATCCTCAGCTTCCCGTCGCTGCTGATGGCCGTGGTGGTGCTGTACATCTTCTCGCCGAGTTCCGCGAATCTGGTTCTGGTGCTGACCATCACGCGGATCCCGATCTACCTGCGCACCGCCCGGGCCGAGTCCGCCGAGCTCCAGAGCCGGTTGTTCGTCGACGCCGCGCGCACCTTCGGCACCCGGCCCTCGGCGGTGATCCTCCGGCACGTGCTGCCGGTCACCCTGCCCACCCTGCTGACCGTGGCCACGCTCGACTTCTGCTTCGTGATGCTGTCCGAGTCGTCGCTCAGCTTCCTCGGGATCGGCATCCAGCCGCCGTCGGTGAGCTGGGGCCTGATGGTGGCGCAGGGCCGCACCTACCTCCAGACCGCCTGGTGGCTCTCGTTCTTCCCGGGTCTGGCCATCGTGGTGACCACCGTGTCGGCCACCGTGCTGGCGTCCTGGGCCCGGCTGGCCACCGACCCGGCCCAGCGCTGGCGACTGGCCCTGCCCCGGCGCAGGCGCCGGAAGGGGGTGCGGTGACATGAGCACCGCCGTACTGAACGTCACCGGTCTCACAGTCGACATCGAGACACCCTCGGGCACCCTGCGGGCGGTGGACGGCGTCGGGTTCGAGGCCGTCCGCGGCGAGACGCTGGCCCTGCTGGGCGAGTCCGGCTGCGGCAAGTCGATGACCGCGCAGGCGATCGCCGGTCTGCTCGACCCGGTCGCCTCGGTCACCGGCGGGTCGGTCACGCTGAACGGCACCGACCTGGTCACCGCCTCGCGCCGAAAGCGCCGGGCGCTGGCGGGCACCGAGCTGGCCATCGTGTTCCAGGACGCGCTGACCGCGCTGAATCCGGTGTACCCGGTGGGGACGCAGCTGGCCGAGCCGTTCCGCATCCACCGGCGGATCTCGGCGAGGGCGGCCCGGACCGAGGCGATCGAGCTGATGCGCCGGGTCGGCATCCCGCATCCGGAGTCCCGGGTGGACGCCTACCCGCACCAGTTCTCCGGCGGCATGCGGCAGCGGCTGCTGATCGCGATGGCGGTGGCGCTGAATCCCACGGTGCTGCTGGCCGACGAGCCGACGACCGCACTCGACGTCACCGTGCAGGCCCAGATCATGGCGCTGCTGCGGGAACTGCGGGCCGAGCGCGAGATGGCCGTCGTGCTGATCACCCACGACCTGGCGCTGGTGGCCGAGGAGGCCGACCGGGTGGCGGTGATGTACGCCGGGCACGTGGTCGAGACCGGGCGGGTATCAGAGGTTTTCGGGTCGCCACGGCATCCGTACACCAAGGGCCTGCTCGACTCGGTGCCGGTGCACGTGGCGCGTGGCGAGGAACTGGCCTCGATCGGCGGCACCCCGCCCGACCTGGCGTCGATCCCGGCCGGCTGCGTGTACCAGGCCCGGTGCCCGCTGGCCCGGGAGCGCTGCGCGTCCGAACGTCCCGTCCTGCGCGAGGTGGCCCCGGGCCACACCGCCGCCTGTCACTTCACCGAGGAGGTGGCCGATCATGACTGATCTGCTGGAGGCCGACGGCCTGAGCAAGACCTTCGACGTGCGCGACGGTTCGCGCCGGGGCCGGCTGAAGGCGCTGGACGGCGTGTCGTTCCGGCTCGGCCGGGGCGAGACGCTCGGGCTGGTGGGCGAGTCCGGTTGCGGCAAGTCGACGCTGGCCCGCACCCTGCTGATGCTGGAGCGACCGGACGAGGGCACGGTGCGTTTCGACGGCACCGATCCGTTCGCCCTGCGCGGCAAGCAGTTACTGGCCTGGCGACGCCGGGTGCAGATGGTGTTCCAGGACCCGTACGGCTCACTGAACTCGCGGATGACGGCCGGCCAGATCATTGCCGAACCCTGGAAGACGCACCGGCATCTGTACGCGAGCTCCCGCGACCGGGCCGCCCGGGTGCGGGAGCTGCTGCACCTGGTGGGGCTGCGTCCCAGTGACGCCGGGCGGTATCCGCAGGAGTTCTCCGGCGGTCAGCGGCAGCGGCTGGGCATCGCCCGGGCCCTGGCCCTGCGGCCCGACGTGATCATCTGTGACGAGCCGGTTTCCGCGCTCGACCTGTCGGTGCAGGCGCAGGTGCTGAATCTGCTCAACGACCTGCAACGGCAGCTCGGCGTGTCGTACGTGTTCATCTCGCACGATCTGTCGGTGGTGCGGCACGTGGCCGACCGGGTGGCGGTGATGTATCTCGGCCGGATCGTCGAGCAGGGTCCCACTGAGGCGGTTTTCGATCGGCCACGGCATCCGTACACCGCCGCGCTGATGTCCGCCGCGCCGAAGCTGCACGAATCCGACCGGGGCGAGCGGATTCTGCTGGAGGGTGAGATCCCCTCGCCACTGAACCCGCCCTCGGGCTGCCGGTTCCGCACCCGCTGCTGGAAGGCCACGGACGTCTGCGCCACCACGGCCCCGTCGCTCACCCGTGACCCGTCGGCCCCGGACCACGACGCCGAGTGTCACCACCCGCTCCAGGCCTCGAAACAAGCTGTGCCGGCGTGAAATTGATGGACGACGAGGGGCTGGTCGCGGGCTCCTCGCCGTCCAGCATGATTGCCGCGGTCAGGATTTCGGGTACACCAGGTTCCGCAGCGGCAGACCCGTGGCCAGGGCCTGCACGTTGGCCGCGATGTCGAGGGCCCGGCCGTGGAAGGTCTCCTCGGTGTGGCCGGACTGGTGCGGGGTGAGCACCACGTTGTCGAAGCCGGTGAAGTCCAGGTGCGAGGGCGGCGGGGCGCCCGGGTCCCGCGGGTTGCGCCACCAGACGTCGATGGCCGCGCCTCCGATCGTGCCCCGGCTCAGGGCGTCGTGCAGGGCCTGCTCGTTCACCACGGCGCCGCGCGCGACATTGACCAGAATCGCGTCGTTCTTCATGGTTTTCAGAGCTTGTGCGTCGATCAGGTCGCGGGTGGCCCCGCTCAGCGGAACGGTGACCACCACCACGTCGCCGGCCGCGAGCAGCTCGGGCAGCCGGTCGGGGGTGCCCATCCACTCCACACCCTCGGCCGGCCGACCGGAATGCCGCACCGCCCGCACCCTCATCCCCAGGGCCCGGGCGAGAAGTGCCACCTGGGTACCGATCTCACCGAAGCCGACCAGGCCCAGGGTGCGGCCGGCCAGCACGCCGCCGAACGGGACCGTGGGGTCGGTCGTCACCGTGCGCCATCGGCCTTCGCCGAGTTCGCGCCGGGCTCGCGGCACGTGCCGCAGCAGCATCATCGAGACCATCATGACGTGCTCGGCGATCGACCGGCCGTGGTGAGAAGTATTGGCCAGCACCACGTTCGGGGGGAGATCCGCGACCTTGTCGGTGCCGGCGCCGGTGACCTGCACGAGCCGAAGGGCCGGGCCGCAGGCCTCGATCAGCCGGGCCGGAACCGAGGCACCCACCAGGATCTCGGTGCCCGGCGCTGCCGCCACGGCCTGTTCCAAGCCATGTGTGAACACCCAGTCGTGGGCCGGGCCGGCGGTGAGCACGGGCCGGAACCGCTGCATGACCTGTTCCGTCACCAGCACTCTCACCAGCGGGGCGCCTTCCAGTCCGGGTTCACCCGGCGCATGTAGCCGGTGTCGTCGCGGTTGCGGATGCCGGAGTCCAGGTACTGCTGGTGCAAGCGGGCCAGGGCGTCCCGGTCCAGCTCCACTCCCAGGCCGGGTTTCACCGGCACCTTCACCGCGCCGTTCTCGAAACCGATCGCCCCGGGCACGATCACGTCGTCTTCCGGGTCTTTCCACGGCCAGTGTGTGTCGCAGGTGTAGTCCAGATTGGGGGTGGCGGCGGCCAGGTGCACCATCGCGGCCAGGCTGATGCCCAGGTGCGAGTTGGAGTGCATGGACAGGCCCAGGCCGAAGGTGTCGCAGATGGCGGCCAGCGACTGGGACCGCCGCAGGCCGCCCCAGAAGTGGTGGTCGGCGAGCACCACGCCGACGGCCTGTTGCCGCACAGCCGGTTTCAGGTGGTCGAAGGCGACGACGCACATGTCGGTGGCGAGCGGCATCGGCACCTCACGCGCCACCGCGGCCATCTCCGGAATGCCGGCGGCCGGGTCTTCGAGGTACTCCAGCACGCCGTCGAGTTGCAGGCCGACCTTGATCGAGGTCGGCACGGTCCACACCGCGTTCGGGTCGAGGCGCAGAGGGGTGTGCGGGAAGGCCTGCCGCAGGGCCTGGATCGCGGCCACCTCCTGGTCCGGAGGGAATACGCCGCCCTTCAGCTTGAGTGACGAGAAGCCATACTCGTGGATCATTTTCGTGGCCTGCCGGACGATTCCACCGGGGTCCAGGGCGGCGCCCCAGCCGTCTTCGTCGTGCCCGGGGTGGGCGGCCCACTTGTAGAACAGGTAGCCGGTGAAGCTGACTCGGTCGCGGACCGCCCCACCGAGCAGGTCGCTGACCGGCCGCCCGACGATCTTGCCCTGGAGATCCAGGGCGGCCACCTCGAACGGTGAGAGCACCCGGTCGGTGGTGGACGATGTGGTGACCATGCCAGCCATGCCGTGCCCGCCGGCCTGGTCGTCGTGATCCAGGGAAACGGCCACCCGGCGCCGGATTTCGTGAAGGTCGAAGATGTCGGTGCCGATCAGCGCCGTGCCGGCGCGTTCGATCCGGCGCAGATGCGGTTCGTCGCCGTAGGTCTCACCGAGCCCGTAGAGCCCGCTGCCGGTGACGATTTCGACGATCGTGCGGAGCGCGAACGGCTCGTGCACGCCAACACTGTTGAGCAGCGGGAGGTCTCGGAAGGCCACCGGCGTCACGCGGACGGCAGAGATCAGCTCGGACATGGCTACCCTTCATCGGGAGACGTCCTCAGCATCCTGACACGGTTCACATGTGTGGACAAGGGTCGCGTGTGTAGACGCGGGGGATGCGGATCAGGCGCCCTGCACCCAGGCGGTGCCCAGCGAAACCGGTGTGACGACACGGGCGATCCGGTCACCGGCACGGCGCAGGGCCTGAATCACCTCGGCCTCGCGCTGAGGATTCAGCCGGGCGATCGGGATCGAGGCGCTGATCGCGTCCACGGCGGGTTCGGCGTAGCCCAGCGGAACCGCGAAACACTTCAGCCCGAGGCTGTTCTCCTGGTTGTCCACGGCATGGCCGCGCTGCCGGGTGGCCGCCAGGTCCTGGTACAGGGCCGGGCGGTCGACGATGGTGTGCGGGGTGAGGGCCCCGAGCTCGGCGGGCAGGTGCTGCTCCAGCTCGTCACCGGTGCGGGCGCTGAGCAGGGACTTGCCCAGGGAGGTGCTGTAGGCCGGGAGCCGGCGCCCGACCCGGCTGTAAGGCCTGAGGTGCTGGCTGGATTCGCGGGTGGCCAGGTACACCACGTCCTGGCCGTCGAGGCGGCCGAAGTGGAAGGTCTCGTCCAGCTGCTCGCGCAGTTCGTCGAGCACCGGCAGCACCAGCGGAAGATAGGGGTCGGTGTCCAGGTAGCTGGTGCCGGCCAGCAGGGCGCGGATCCCGATGCCGTAGAGCGTGCCGGTCGGATCGGCGCGAACCCACCCGTACTTGGCCAGGGTTCGCAGCAGGGCGTGCAGGCTGCTGCGGGGAACGCCCAGCGCCTCGCTGAGTTCGCGCAGCCGGGCGGGACGGTTCTGCCGTGCGGCCAGGAATTCGAGCAGTTCGACGGTGCGGGCGGCCGACTTGACCTCCCGAACGCCGCCGGCACCGGCCGGTTCGGCGTCGTCCCCCAGGGAATCCTGACCAGACCCGGACACGGGCGCTCCTATCGGTGAGACGCGGCGGTCAGACGATAACAGAGCGGTTCACATATGCGGACGGGACGCCGGGCGGGTGGCTGCCCGGAGAGACGTGTAGCTGACCCAGGTCTCAAGATCGTCGGAGTGATCACTCTCGTACGAGAATCCGGCCTCGCCGAACAGGCGCTTGCTGGCGGTGTTTCTGCGATCGATGCGGGCCTGTACGAGAAGGCGCCCGGAGCCGGCTGCGGCGGCCGCCTCGGTCATCGCGTTCATGGAGACCTGTACCGCCTCCCTCGCCCAGCCCCAGCCCCGGCCCCGGCCTCGGTAACGGGTCGTGACGGCGATCAGTTGCAGCAGCCACTGGCCCGGGTCGGGGTAGCGGCTCCAGGCCACGACGGCGCCGATTCCGCGGTCATCGAGGCCGAGGTACATCTGGTCGCCGTGCGCCGCGCGCGGTCGGTGCCTGCGCACAGCGCTCTGGACCGTGTACTCCCAGGGGCGCGGATGTGTCTTCTTGCTCCCGTCCCAGATTTTGCTCTCGGGGTCGGTGCAGACGAACCGCGCGAGGGCGGGACGGTCGGACTTCTCGAAAGGCCGCCAATCGAGCAGATCGGTCACGCCTCAGTGTTGCGTGACTCCTTCTCGAGCCGAGCCTTCAGGCGAGCTTCCAAAGCATCCATCTCGGCCTGAGAGGACTTGCGGCCCGCGGTGTTCATGTACTCCCGCGCCAGGCGCCTACGCTCGCGGCGGGTCAGGCCGTCGTCGCCGATACGGCCGCTGAACAGGGAGAACCGAGAAAAGCGCGGGAAACCTTGAGCGTGCGTCTGGGCCATGATGTGCGCGTCCCCCCTCTCGATCCCGGTTACCGTTCGAACGGTACCCGCCATCGTCCGTGACCGTCCACTGATCATGAGTGCAGTACCAGGGCCTGAGCAGCAAGAGGCTCCCCCGGCCGAGGTGCGCCGGGGGAGCCTCCAGGAGTGTTGCCGATCAGGCGGCGCGGGTGGGTTCGTCGTCCTTGCTCGCGACCGCACCCTCGGCCAGGGCGGCGGTGCGGGCGTCGCGCCGGTTGGCCATGGTGCTGGTCACCGTGACCACGCCGAGCACACCGATGATGAAGCCCAGCGAGAGCCAGGTGGGCACCACTGGTACGGCGTGGATCGGGTCGCCGCCGTTGAGGAACGGCAGGTTGTTGTCGTGGAACGCCTCCATGATCAGCTTCACGCCGATGAATGCGAGGATGATCGACAGGCCGGTGTCCAGGTGGCGCAGGCGGTCGAGCAGGTCGCGCACCACGAAGAACAGCTGGCGCAGCCCCATCAGGGCGAAGGCGTTGGCCGTGATCACCAGGAACGGTTCCTTGGTCAGGCCGAAGATCGCCGGGATCGAGTCCAGGGCGAAGAGGACGTCGGTGATGCCGATCGCGATCATCGTGATCAGCATCGGGGTGGCGATCCAGCGGTGGTTCTGCTTGATCACCGGCCGGGCGCCGTGCCAGATCGGCGTGCTCGGGATGACCCGGCCGATCCAGCCGACCACCGACGGGGGTGCTTCCTCACCGGCGTCGCTGTCTTCGTCGTGCCCGGAACGCAGCAGGTTCCAGGCGGTGTAGAGGAGGAAGGCGGCGAAGATGAAGAAGACCCAGGAGAACTGGTGGATGGCCGCGGCACCGAGGGCGATCAGGCCGGCCCGCAGCACCAGGGCGATCATGATGCCGATGGTCAGCACCCGTAGTTGCAGGTATTCGGGCACCGAGAACCTGGTCATCAGCACCAGGAAGACGAAGAGGTTGTCGGCGCTCAGGCTGTATTCGGTGAGCCAGCCGGCGATGAACTGACCGCCGTAACTCGCCCCGAAGTCGATGAAGATCGCCACGCCGAAGGCGAGGGCGACGGCGACGTAGAACAGCACCCACCGCACCGCGTGCTGGATGGAGATGTGTGTCTGACCGCGGTTGAGAACCAGGTCGACGGTCGTGATCCCGAGGACCAGGACGATGGTGGCGATCCACCAGGTCGCGCTGACGTGCATTCCAGGGCCTCCGGCTTCTTCCCATGCGAAAGAACCGGAGGTCTCCTCCGCCCGGCAGACGTCGGCGCATCCGAGGGATGTGCCGGATCTGATTGATCCGAGCCGATGACGCCGGGCACGACCGGGCTGCGTTGACCGGTCTGGTGTCGAGATGCCGTGTTGACGACGTCACCGTTCTAGGGAGTACTCCCCTCCACTGTCGCTCAGTCTGCTCCGCCCCTAGGGGCAGCGTCCACTTCCGGTGAAGAATGACACAAGCGGTAGGGGGAACTTTACAAACCGTGAATCCGCGTGTGTCATACCAGCCAGTTCAACACCATTTGGCCGGATCTCGATTCCAGAGGGCCGACGGGGACGGCGAAACGGCCGGTCGAGTGCAGCGTCCCTGGCCGCAGACGCAGGTGGGGCCGGGTGTGGGTGACCGGAAGGGGCGCCGGCCTTGAGTTCTCCCGAGTGGCTGCCGAGGCGATCTGGTGGCACGGGACCAGGCGGGTCGGGAGCGGACGTCGTCCACCATTCTGGAGCACTGCGATGAGCGAAACCCTGCGGACGGTCTCCGGTCCGCCGCCGATCGACCCGTTCGCCCCGGCTCCTGGCGGGTGTTACACGGACGGCGTGGTCACCGTGGCGCGCCGGGATTCCCTGCGTGGCCTCGACGCTGAACAATGGACGACGACGGGCTCTTTCGCGATCGGCCGGGCGTCCGGGCATCTGGCCGTGCTGCACGCGCTGCCCGATGCCTCGATCGACCGCGACGTCCTGACCGGCCTGCTGCGTCGCGAGCTGGGGCCAGGGTGGATCCATGGCGCGGACGGTTTCGAGCGGATCCTCACCGGCGTGGTGCTGAGCTGCCGGCCCGACCCGATGGAAGCCTGGGAGTTGTTCTACCGCAACACCTTACGTGGCCTGGGTGAGCCCGGTACGGACGGGCTGGCGGCGGTCTACCGGCACGCCGAGGAACTGCTGGCCGGTTCGGTCTCGGCCTCGCTGCTCGACCTGGGCAGCTCTTTCGGCTTCTTCCCGTTGCGGGTGCGCTCGGGCTCGCTCGGCCGACCGGTCCAGGTGCTGGCCTCCGACCTGCTGCCGGGAGCCGGCGCGCGGCTCGGCCGGGTCTCGGCCCGGCTGGGGCTGAGCCTGCCGGTGCTGTGCTGCGACGCCGGTGCGGTGCCGCTGCCGGACCGCAGCGTGGACACCGTGACCCTGCTGCACCTGCTGGAGCACCTCGACGAGGCGCACGGCGACCGGGTGCTGGCCGAGGCGCTACGGCTGGCGCGGCGGCAGGTGATCGTGGCGGTGCCGCCGGAGGCCGGGCCCGTACGCACCCTGGGCCTGGCCGGGCTGCGGGAGGCCGGGGCGCGCGCCTGCCCGCCCGGCGGGCGCTTCCGGGTGCACGAGCACGCCGGTGGATGGCTGGTGTTCAGCACCTCGCCGTGATCATGCGCGAGTGGTCCCGCGCATGATCACGGCAGTGGCGAGGTTCAGCGGGCGGCGAGGGCCAGGTCCTGGCGCGGGGCCTGCTCCAGCGCCGGGCCGCCGAGCAGGTAGTCCAGGGCCTGGCGGGCGTTCCAGCCGTTCGGGTGGCGGCGCAGCAGCTCCTTGGCGGCGGTGAGGTCGGAGCCCAGGGTGAGCAGGGCGTCCTCCTCGATGCCGGCCCGCACCTGGGGCATGCCGACGGTCGCCATCAGGCCGTTGCACAGGCACTTACGGCCGACGGTGTTCTCCAGCTCGCCGCCCTTGCGCACGTAGTCGTCCTCCGGCTCGGAGGGGCAGCGGTAGCCGAGCTTGCCCGGGCTGCGCTCGAACGGGGTGCGCAGGTAGGCCAGGTCGCAGATTCGGCCGCGGGCCGCATAGGTCTCGTCGCCGCCGATCGTGCCATCCATCGGGACGACCTTGAACGGGAAGCCGGTGGGGGAGGCGAGGGCGTCGGTCTTCACCTGGAGCCGGTCCTCGGCGAGCGCGTCGAGCAGCTTCTGCCGGTTCTCCGGGGTGGTGCCGGAGTCGCTGCTGAGGGCGAAGATCGTGCCGACCTGCACGCCCACGGCGCCCATCGCCCGGGCCTCGGCCACGTGCTCGGGGGTGGCGTAGGCGCCGGCCACCCAGAACGGCAGGCCGTACTTGGCGATCTTGGCCAGGTCGGCCTCGTCGCGGGTGCCGTACACCGGCTCGCCCTCGTCGGTGATCGTCATCCGGCCGCGCGGCGGGGTGTTGTGGCCACCGGCCACGTGCCCCTCGACGACGAAGCCGTCGGGCGTGGTGATCGTTTCTTTGGTCAGGTAGGCCGCGAGCGGGTGCGACGAGATGATGGCCAGCATCTTCGGGCGCTTCAGCGGCGGCAGGGTGCCCCGGGGCACGACCAGGTCGGGGTCGAGCGAGGTGGCGTAGGTCTGGGTGGCGCCGTCGACGTGGATCTCCATGTCGGACTGCTCGTGCCGGGCCAGCTGGTCGAGCAGACGCGGGATCTTGGACGGGATGCCCGCCCCGACCAGCACGTAGTCGACGCCGGCCAGCATCGCGCCGTAGAGACCGGGAACGATGGCGAGCTGGATCTTCTCCAGCATGTTGATGCCGACGACCCCGTCGTGCCCCTCCTTGGCCAGCCAGACCTCGGCGAAGGCACTGAGGATCTGGAGCTCACGGCTGCGGGCGACCGGGCTGATGGTCAGGTTCGGCACCGGCACGTAGGCCTGGTCCCGCTCGCGGCCGCCGGGCCGGAAGAACTTCTCCAGCGCGCGCTCTGCCACTTCCTGCACCGGGAAGGCCGCGAAGGCGCGGCGGATGTGGCCACCCGGGTCGCCGTCCTGGAGACGGCGGGCCACCACGGTGTCGAGGGCGACGCCGGACACCACACCGAGCTGACCGGCCTGGGACACCTGCTTGGCCAGGACCCAGTTGGAGACGGCTGCGCCCATGCCGCCCTGGATGACGGTGGGGAGCTTTTCGTCGGTCGCCGGGCTCGGGGTCTGCGCCACGTCGGTTCCGGGCAATGACTGTCCAGTCTGCACGGTGGGGCCTTCCTGCCGGGATGTCGGCAACCTACGTTTTCGTAAGTTACGCCTTCGGAAGCGTAACCTACGCGGACGGAGGTTGTCTGGCTAGGCCACAGTGCCGGTGCAGTCGGCGAACGGCCGCCGCACCGGTCGCGTATGCCCTGCTCAACGGCCCTCCGGAGAGTTCGGTGCCCGACCCGGGCGAGGGAAAGCTCACCCCGAATTCATGGGGCACAAGCCTTTTCAAGATCATCACAGGTATCCGAGCTTGCTGGCGGTGTACACCGCCTCGGCCCGGCGGGACACGTCGAGCTTGCGCATCAGATTGCTGACGTGGAACTTCACCGTGGTCTCCGAGATGTACAACCGGCTGCCGATCGCCCGGTTGGAGTAGCCCTGGGCCAGTAGTCGCAGCACCTCCGTCTCGCGCTCGGTCAGCCGTGGGCGGGCCGGGTCGGCACCCGGGCTGAGGCTGCGCACCATGGCGGCGGTGCTGCGGGCGTCCAGGGCGCTGTCGCCCCGCCCGACCGCCCGGATCGCCCGCACCAGCTCGGCGGTGTCCACGTCTTTCAGCAGGTAACCCCGTGCGCCGTGCTGGATCGCTGACAGCACCAGCCGGTCGTCCAGCAGCGTGGTCAGCACCAGTACTCCCAGACCGGGGAACCGGGCGGTCAGCGCCGCGCAGACGGCCAGGCCCTCGGTGTCCGAGGTGGCCGACAGCTTCAGATCCAGAAGGACGACGTCGGGCCGCGACCGCTCGACCACGGCCCGCACCCCGGCCGCGGACGACGCCTCACCCACCACGCGCAGGTCGTGCTCCCGCTCCAGCACCGCCCGCAGACCCTGCCGGACCACGGCATGGTCGTCGACCAGCACGATCCGGATCTCGCTGGTGCTGCTCGCGCTGGGTGTCGTCATCGGCACCGGCGTGGTGGTCATCGCGCATCCTCCTGATGGTTGACCGGATCCATGGGCCCGGATCCATGGGATCGCCCGGTGCGGGCACCCTCGCCCACGTCCGGACCGGGCTGCGCCGGAACTCCCGGCGGTACGGGTGTCTTCGCCTGTGGACGCCTGTGGACGCCTGTGGACGCCTGTGGGTGTCGGTGAGCGTCGGCGGGGTGTCGGTGGGGGTCGGTGAGGAGCCGGGGACGACGGGGGCGTCGGTGAGAGGGCGAGCTCGGGTCGCCCGGGTGCTCGATCGCGGCGCGCCACACGGCCGGGGTGGTGCACCGCGACCTGGAACCGGCCAACGTGCCGGGAACGGCGTGTGCGGGGTGGCTGTGCCGGTGCCCGTGCCGGGGGCTGTGCCGGTGGCCTGCGGATCCGGTGCCGGGCCGGCGTCGTCCATCGTTGTCGTCGTTGTGCCGGGCGGGCCGGACGGGGCCGTGAATCCCGGCCCGGTGTGCGGGGCGGCGTGCCACCTGACCGCTCGTGGTGAGCTCGGCACGCGCGGCCCCCTGCGACGGTCGTCCTCGGCCCTCGTTCCCAGTGACGGTAGGCCGGTGCGCGCCTCACGTAAAGAGGCCACCGCAGAGCGTCACCAGAGGGTCGCCTCTTACCCGATTGGCTAGGAGATGAAACCTCTGTGCCTAGTCTTTCCTGTTATGACGGTTGAACGGTCCTGGGCGACGATCATGGACTGGTGCCGGGTGAACGCCCCGGTGTCGGCGGGCCTGGTGCGCCCACCGGCTGGTGAGGCGGCGTTGCGGGCGGCCCAGCAGGTCATGCCGCGACCCTGGCCGGACGACCTCAGACGCTGGTACCAACTGCACGACGGGGTGGACGAGCTGCCGTTCCTGCTGCCCGGTTACGCCCCTCTGTCGCTGGAGCAGATCGTCGGGGACTGGCGTACCTACCAGGGGCTCTACGCCGAGGCCGACCACGACTGGGTGGTCGACGCCTACGAGGCCCAGGACGCCGGCACGCCGTCCGGCGGTTTCCTGCCCTCGTTCGTGCCGTTCGCCGGCGACGGGGCCGGATGGGGTCTGTACGTGGACACCCGGCCCGGTCCGCACCACGGGTGCGTGACCGAGTTCCAGAAGGACGACGACGGCCGGCCCGGGCTGCGCTGGCCGTCGATCGAGCGGATGCTGCGCGACGTGGCCGACAGCCTGCTGCACGGCCGGTCGATCGTGCGGGACCGGCCCCGGGTCACCAACGGAGAACTGGACTGGGGCCTGTGACCCGGCTCCGGGTCTGATGGCTCAGCCCCGGTAGAGCACCTTCATCGCACCCTTGCGGGCCGCCTTCACCGGCCGGCCCAGCCGGCCCTCCGCGGCCAGGGCCGAGCGGGCCGCGATCCACCCGCAGGCGCCGTGCACGCCGCCGCCCGGGTGCGTGGCCGCGCTGGCCAGATAGAGGCCGTCGATCACGGTCTCCGGCCGGCCCAGCCCGGTGGCCGGGCGGAACACCAACTGCTGGTGCAGCTGGGCGGTGCCACCGTTGATCGCCCCGTGGTGCAGGTTGCCGTCCGCGGCCTCCAGATCGCCCGGATGCTGCACGGTGCGGTGCCGCACCCGCTCGCGGAAGCTGGGGGCCATCCGCTCCAGGGTCTCGTCGAGCCGGTCGGCGACCTTCCCGGCATGCGCGTCGTCGTGTCGGTCGCGCGGCAGATGGGTGTAGGCCCAGACACTTTCGGTGCCTTCCGGCGAGCGGGCCGGATCGGCCGTGGTCATCTGCCCGAGCAGGGCGAACACCTCGTCCGGCGCGCGGTTCGCGGCCAGGTCGGACGACCAGCGCGAGAGCCCGGACAGGTCGGTGCCGAAGTGCACGGTGCCCGCTGTGCGGGCCGCCTGGGCCCGCCACGGGATGCCGCCGTCCACCAGCCAGTTCACCTTCACCGTGGGCAGGTCCCACTCGAAGCGGCCGAGGTCGGCGCGCAGCCGGGCCGGCAGGTGCTCCGGCCCGACCAGGTCGTTGAACAGGCGCGGTGCGTCGACGTCCGCCAGCACCACCCGGCGCACCCCGACCTCTCGCCCGGTCGCGGTGCGCACGGCCGTCGCCCGGCCGCCGCGCACCACCACGTCGGTCACGTTCTCACCGGTGTCGATGCGGGCCCCGGCCGCCTGGGCCCGCCGGGCCATCGCCTGCGACAGCATCCCGGCCCCGCCCTGCGGCACCGGGAAACCGACGTCCTGCGCCAGCATCACCAGCAGCCAGCCGAACAGGCCGCTGCCCGGCGCCTCCATCGGCACGTCCGCGTGCATCGCGTTGCCCGACACCAGCAGCCGGCCGTGCTCGCCGCCGAACCACTCCTGGGTCAGCCGGATCACCGGGGCGGCCGCGATCCGGGCCAGGTCGAGGGTGTCGTGCGCACCCGCTCGCCACAGCAGCTTCGCGCCCGAACGAACCGGCGGGAACGGGGTGAACAACGCCTCCAGCAGCGGGTCGCGCAGCCGTTGCCACTGCTCGAACAGCTTCAGCCAGGAGTCGCCGTCACCGGCGTGGTCGCGATCCAGCGCGGCTGCGGTGTCGGCGGGGTCACGGTGGACGACGGCGCAGTCGTCCTCGTCCGGCGTGGCCACGTGGGCGATCACGCTGGGCGCCTGCACCCAGGTCAGGCCGTGCTTCTCCAGCTCCAGCCGCCTGATCACCGGCGACGCCGCGGCCAGCGGGTAGAAGGCGCTGAACAGGTCGGACGTGACGTCGGGGCTCTCCGGCCAGAGCGAGCCGGACCGCACGGCGCCACCCACCTCGTCCTGCGCCTCCAGCACCAGCACGTCCCAGCCGGCGTCGGCCAGGGCCGCGGCGCCGACCAGCCCGTTCGGCCCGGCACCGATCACCACGGCGTCAACGGTCTCCACGGGGCGGCTCCCTCATCATGCGCGGCTGCTGGTGCTGGTCCGGTCTCATACCAGCAGGCCGCCCGGCCGGGCGCGAGCCGGGCCGACCCCTCGTCGTCCGCTCGTCGTCCCCTTACCGGCCCGGGGACGAACCGGCCCGGAACCGGCCGGACGGGTGCGGACGGGCGCCCGGTTGTGACCGATCGTCGACTACGTCTTGCAGTCAGGCGTATCCGCAGGGAAAGCTTGGGGGACCCAAAGACGGGTGAAGTGGAGGAACGATGGCTTGCCAGACCAGCGCCGCGCTCAGACGCACCGTTCCGACCGCCGGCCGCGACGCACTGAGACGCCGCCCCGCCCGCACCTGAAGCCTTGCACCGGAACAGATCCCGCGGGAGTCGCCGGATCGGCCCGGACACCGAGATCGGCCAGAATCCACCGGCATCATCCGCCGTCCCGTGGGAAACAGGCTGGCAGCCAGGTCGCCGCCCGCCTGTCACCCGCACGACGATCCGGGTCTGCGCCCGTTCCGCTCAGGCACCCACCGGCCGGGCCGCCAGTCGCAGTTGCTCCAGCACCGCCTCCACGGCGGGCACGCCGTGGCTGCTCGGCGCCAGCACGGCCGACACCGTACGTGCCGGGTAGTCTTCCAGGGGAAGCACTTTCACGGCCGGATTGAGGCTTGCCGCCAGTGCCATGCCGGGCAGGGTAGCTACCGCGATCCCGGCCGCCACCAGGGCCTGCACCACCACGTAGTCGTCAGTGCTGTGCCGGATGTCGGGCGTGAAACCGGCTTTCACCGCCTCCCGCACGAGATGCTTGCGGCACGAGACACATCCGGCGATCCAGCGCTGCCCGGCCAGGTCGGTCAGGGTGACCGACTCCCGCCCGGCCAGGGCGTGCCCCGGCCCCAGCACGGCCCGCAGCGGGTCGCGCAGCAGCTTCACGGCCTCCAGCGGGCCGCGCTCGAAATCCTCACCCGGGTAGTCGAACACGATCGCCAGGTCGCACTGACCCTCGGCCAGCAGCACCAGTGCCTCGGGCGGCTCGACCTGGGTCAGGCGCACGTCCAGGCCCGGGTGCTCGGAGCTCAGGTTCATCAGGGCGGTCGAGACCAGGGTGGCGCTCGCGGACGGGAACGCCGCGATCCGCACCCGTCCGGTGCGGCGGCGGGCCAGGTCGGCCAGGGCCTCGCCCGCCGCCTCCAGCCGGGCGTCGATGGCGTCGGCGTGGCGCAGCAGCAGCTGGCCCGGATCGGTGAGCGCGATGCCGCGCCCGACCCGGGTGATCAGGGCCAGGCCGAGATCCTTCTCCAGCTTGCGGATGTGCTGGCTGACCGCGGGCTGGGTCCAGCCCAGGGTGCGGGCGGCCGCGGCCATCGAGCCGGAGTGCGCCACCTCGCGGAACACCAGCAGGCGTCGTGGGTCCAGCCGGGCGGTGGCCGTTCCCTCGGCCAGCACCGGGCGGTCGGGGACGTCGGTGGCGGCTTCGCCGGTCCCCTCGCCCTCGTCGGGGTCGTGGGGTTCGAGCGGCTCGGCGATCCCGTCGGCCGGCGCCGCGGTTCTGGTGGCAGCAGTTCTGGCTGTCGTGCCCTCGGTCACCGTGCCTCCCGTCTCTACCGTTGCGGCGCCCTCTCCGGTCTTTCCGGTCACCTTGCTGTTACCTGACTGCCCGTGTGTTCCCGTTTCGGTCCGGTGCTGCGGTGCATCGCCGACCTGGCCCGCCGACCTGACCGCCCCCGGCCCGGTGCCCGACCTCGGCACTCGGCCTGCGCCCGTCGCGCCGGCCCCGAGAACGGTCTCCTCCGGTCCCTCGACGGCCGGGATCGTCCTGGTCAGCCGCTGGGTGGGGCGTTCGGACGCCGGATGCGCGACAGCGTGGCGCGGAGCCCGGCCACCGGCCCAGGCCGTGCCCGCCTCCGGGTCCGGCACGGCGTGGATGTGGGCTGCGGGCTTCTCGTCGTCCCCAATTGCTGCCATGGGACCCATTGAGCCACACCTCCGACAGAAGACAAAGCTGAGCTTGGGGAATCCTCCGACCAAGTCGTTCTTGCGGCACCTTCAAAGGTTGCGGAACTGTGAAAGCGGTCAAGGACGGCGCGCTTGAAGGAGACGGACATGCTGACGATCGGTTTGCTCGGTGGGATGAGCTGGCAGTCGACGGTGGAGTACTACCGGATCGCGAACGAGATGGTGGCCCAGCGGCTCGGCGGTCTGCACTCGGCCAAGCTCGTGATGACGTCCGTCGACTTCGCCGAGATCGGCAAGCTCCAGCGGGCCGGCCGGTGGGACGAGGCCGGCCGGGTGCTCGCCCGGGAGGCCAAGGGGCTGGAGGCGGCCGGCGCCGACATGGTGCTGATCTGCACGAACACCATGCACAAGGTGGCCGACGCGGTTGCCGGTGCGATCAGCGTGCCGCTGCTGCACCTGGCCGACACCACCGCCGGTGCGGTGCGTGGCGCGGGCGTGCGCAAGGTCGCCCTGCTCGGCACCGCGTTCACCATGGAGCAGGACTTCTACAAGGAGCGTCTGGCCACCCAGGGCCTGGAGGTGCTCGTGCCGTCGGCCGAGGACCGCGCCGTGGTGCACCGGGTGATCTTCGAGGAGCTGTGCGTCGGCATCATCAAGGAGGAGTCGCGCCAGGCCTACCGCGACATCATCGCCGGTCTGGTGGCCCAGGGAGCCGAGGGCGTGATCCTCGGCTGCACCGAGA
This sequence comes from Kineosporia corallincola, assembly GCF_018499875.1. Classification (GTDB taxonomy): domain Bacteria; phylum Actinomycetota; class Actinomycetes; order Actinomycetales; family Kineosporiaceae; genus Kineosporia; species Kineosporia corallincola. The sequence goes on from NZ_JAHBAY010000013.1 coordinate 246,684, forward strand.
TCGAACTGCTGATTTCCCAGGCGGACAGCGCGGTTCCGGTGTTCCCGACCACGCGCCTGCACATCGAGGCCGCGGTGGAGAAGGCCCTCGTGCCGGAGCCGGCCCTGGTCTGACCGAGCTGATCGGTGACCGGCGCGAACGGAGCCGGAGGTCCGCCCCCGTGGCGGACCTCCGGCTCCGTCGTTCGGGAGGGGCGGATCAGCTGACGGTGACGTGCACCGGGGTGCTGGCCGAGGCCCCGCTGTGCAGGTCCCCCTTGAAATGCGCCCGGTAGTCACCGGTCTCGGTGGCCGTGGCGAAGGTGCTGTCGTCGAAACCGTGCGTGGACACCTTGCTCCAGGTCTTGCCGCCGTCGCTGCTGAACTGGAGGTCGAGGAAGCCCGCGCCGCGGAACGTGTCCCACGTGCGGGTGTCCCAGTTGGCCCGCTCGGCCGCGGCCGAGAACTTGATCGAGGCGCCCTTGGTCACCGTGGTGGTGGGGGTGCTGAAGATGCCGACCCGGGTCTGCCGCAGCTGCGTGATGGTGCCGGACCAGCCGAAGGTGGGCTCGTCGGTGAGCTTGTCGTCGCCGTCGGCATCGACGAAGCCCGAGATGCTGACCGGCATCGGGATGCCCGCCAGGTCGTTCTTCGGTGAGAAGGCCGGCATGTAGACCTTGCCCTCGTCGCTGTGGTTGAACTTGGGCGAGTCACCCTGGAAGGTGGTGAACATCGAGTAGGGGTTGGTCTCGATCCGGGTGACGCCCTCCGGCCAGGCGATGGAGCCGTGCCACTCCACCTGGCTGCCGGCCGGGCAGTCGGTCTTGAGGGTGACCACGGTCTCGATGTCGGCCTTCACGCCGCGTGAGATCACGCTGGGCGTGATGCCGGTGGCGGCGCACTCGGCATCGGCGGCCTGGGCCGTGCCGGAGGTCACGAACGAGGCGGCGAGCAGTGCGCCGGCGGCCGCCATCAGGGCCGTGGTGCGGCCAATGTGGCTCTTCTTCATGGCGATTCAGCTCACCTCAGATCGGGGAAAAGGGGTACTCACAGAACCCCCACAGGAAGCATGAAAGCCGAAGATCATCGGGTTCGCAGCGGTTTGAGTAACAAATAACTGGATTCGAGCGATCGGATATCGGGCCGGCTTCTAGCTGTGACCGGCCGAACACGCTTTCTGCTGGCCGGTCTTCGGAAACCGGGCGGCAAACGAAAGAACCGGGGGTGCGCCCGTGCGGCGAACCTCCGGTCTGGGGACGGAGCGGGAAGAGTCAGTCGTCAAGGCGGCCCACCCTGCGGCGGGCCCGGCGCCGGCTGTTCTCGGCGCGGCGGTTGCGGCGTGCGCCGTCACCGTTCGCGGCGGCGGCGATCCGGCTCAGCAGCAGCCGGTGCTGGATCTCCTCGGGTGTCATCGCCCGGCCGGCGACGAGTTGCCCGTCGGTCCAGGTCTTCGTGAGTCTCATGCCGCCACGGTCGGGCCTGGAGGGGCCGGTTGTCATCCGGTTTTCCGGCCGGTCGTACGTGACCGGGGTCATCGGGCCGCCGCCGGTGCGCAGCGGCCCGGCATGCCTAGGATCGGATGACATGAGCGGACCGGAAGTACGACCGGCCGAGACCGGTGATCTGCCTGCCCTGGTCGGGCTCCGCGCCGAGATGTTCAAGGCCATGGGGGTGCCGGAGACCGAGCCGCAGTGGCGTGCCCAGGCCGCGCTCTGGCTGGGCGAGCGGATCGATCACCCGGATCACCACCTGGTCGTGGTGGAGCACGAGGGCCGGGTGGTGTCGTGCGCCCTGGGCTCGCTCACCGAGTCGGCGCCCACTCCGGCCCGGGCCTGGGGTTGGGACCTGCACGTCAGCAACGTCTGCACGCACCCCGACCACCGGGGGCGTGGCTTCGGCCGCATCGCCCTGCGGGCCGTGCTCGACTGGGGCCGCTCCCAGCCCGGCCCCGTGCGGGCCAAGCTGTTCGCCACCGCGTTCGGCCGGGCGATGTACGAGAAGGCCGGCTTCGCCGAGGTCACCTGGCCGGCGATGCGTGCGGACCTGAGCTGAGCGTCGTCCTCAGTTGACCGGAACCTGCCAGACCACAACGGTTCCGGACGCACCGTCGTCGCGGGCGCTCAGTCCGCACGAACCCCCGTGGCGCTCCGCGCGGGTGCGCATCGTGGTGGTGCCGGTCCCGGTCTTCGCGTCCGTGGCCACCCCGCTGCCGTCGTCCTCGACCTCCAGCGTGACCTGACCCGCGTCCACGCTCAGGCGCACCTCCACATGGGTCGCGTGGGCGTGGCGGGCGGCGTTCGACAGCGCCTCGCGCAGCACCGCCAGCAGATCGGCGTACACCGCGGCGGGCACCAGCGTGTCCACCGGCCCGCGGAAGGTCAGCACCGGCTCGAACCCCAGGGCCGAGGTGGCCTCGGTGACCACGCCCAGCGCCTCGGAGCGCAGGCTGGTCGACTCGTCCTCCTGCTGCTGGAGGCTGAAGATCGAGGTACGGATGGCATGGATCGTGGTGTCCAGGTCGTCGATCAGGCCGGACAGCTTGCTCGACTGCGCGGCGTTGTCGATGTTCATGCCGATGCTCTGGAGCCCCAGCCCGACCGCGAAGATCCGCTGGATGACCAGGTCGTGCAAATCCCGGGCGATCCGGTCCCGGTCTTCGAGCACCGCCAGGCGCTGCCGGTCGGCGGCCTGCCGGCTGAACTGCACGGCCAGGGCGGCGTGCCCGGCGAACGACTCGACCATGTGCATGTCGGCCTCGGAGTAGGGCTCCGCCCGCGGGGGACGCACGATCGCCAGGGCGCCGATCACCACGTTGCCGACCACCAGCGGCACCAGCACCGACGGGCCGCCGAACCGCTCGGAGATGCCCGGGCCGTCCACGATGCCCTCGGTCAGGAACGCCTGGCGTTCCGAAAGCCGTTTCTGGTCGAGCTGATACGTGGTGCCGAGCAGGACGGCGGTGTTCTCGCCGTGCGCCGCGCGGATGCTCAGCGAACCGTCGGCGTCGTTCAGCAGCAGGAAGCTGGCCCCGCCGCCGGCCACCGTGGAGGCACGCTCCACGACGAGCCGCATGGTCTCCTCGGTCTCGGCGCCGGCCAGCAGCGACTTGGTCACGTCGCCGGCCGCGGTCAGCCAGGCCTCACGACGACGGGTGACGTCGAACAGGCGGGAGTTCTCGATCGCGATGCCGGCGGCCGCGGCCAGGGCCACGATCAGCTGCTCGTCGCGCTCGGTAAAGGTTCCGCCGTCGCGCTTCTCGGTCAGGTAGAGGTTGCCGAACACCTCGCCACGCACCCGCAGCGGCACCCCGAGGAAACTGCCCATCGGCGGGTGGTGCGCCGGAAAACCGGTCGAGGCCGGGTGATCGCCCAGGTTGTCGAGACGCAGCGGCACCGGCAGGTCGATGAGGACGCCGAGGATGCCCCTGCCCCGAGGAGGGTCGCCGATCTTGGCCCGCTGGTGGCCGGGGATGCCGACGGTGATGAAGTCGACCAGGTCGACACCGTCGGGGCCGAGCAGGCCCAGGGCCGCGTACTTGGCCTCGGCCAGGTCGGCCGCGAGCTGGGTGATGCGGCGCAGGGTGTCGGGCAGGCTGAGGTCGCTGGCCACCGCGATCACCGCGTCGAGCAGCCGGTGCAGCTGCTGCTCGGTGTCGATGATCTCCTGGGAGCGCCCGATCAGCTCCTGGAGCAGCCGCTCCAGGCCCAATTTGGGCAGGGGAGGGGGCTGACCTGCGCTCCAGTACTGGTGCGCCTCGCTCGCCGCCTGGTTGTGCCCGTAGCGTTCTTTGTCGCTGTCATCGTTCACCGAAGCTGGATCCTTGCCGCCGCCGTCGAGTGCCCGGCGAAATCATTTCACGGCTGGCTCGAGGTATCGCCCGGTGACCCTCTCCAGCGCCACTGCCAGAGTGCGGTCGTGCCGGCCGGGCATCCACGACTGGGGCCTGCGCACCTGACGGCCCGCCACCTCGTCGCCCTCGCGCAGCTCGAACGAGCGGCCGACGACGGTGACGCTCCAGCCGGTGTGGTTGGACTCGTCGATCTTGTCCACATGGAAGGCCACCACGGTGTTACGGGCGGCGCGCTCGATCATCGAGCCGTCGGCGAACGGGATCAGCAGGACGTCGTCGGCGACGGTGACGTTCACCGGCAGCACGTCGGGCATGGCCTGGTAGGTGAAGACGAGCTGACCGATCTGGGCCGTGGACAGCAGGTCCAGGCACTCGGAACGGTCCAGAACGCGCACGGAGATCTCCGGAAGCCCGTTGACGTCGCCGGTCGCCAGGGGCAGGGCGACGTCGGGCTGCTGCTCGATGCTGGTCACAGGGCGGTCGGACCTTCCGGGTTCCGTCGGACATGCGGATCTATCGAGTCTGCGTGAGGGGGTCAGGGTGCTGGCAGGGCCGAAAGTCCTCATGGTGCTACTCCGTTCAGGTCGTGCTCCGGATGTCGTCGCACACGACCGAGGCCAGGAAGGGATCTCCTGGCCTCGGGTGGGTAGAGCTACAGCGTGTTTCCGTGGATTCAACCCGCGATGAGGGCCTCCTTCCGCGTGTCCTTCCGAGTGGTTCCGGGGAGGTTCTTGTCGCCGTGGACGACGAGGACGGGGCATTCGGCGTACTCGGCGACCCTGGCGCTGACCGATCCGAGCAGGACGCCTGCCATCCCTCCGTGGCCCCGGCTTCCGACCACCACCATGGTGGCGAAGCGGGCCTCGTCGGTCAGGACCTTGGCGGCGTTGCCCTCGCGGACGACCTCTTCGATCTCGACCGGCGGGCGGCCCTCGAACGATTCGGCGACGGTCTCGGTGAGCAGACGGTGGGCGTCACGCGGCGGGTCCCAGTCGGTGGGCCAGGTGGCCCAGCCGTAGGTGGTGGGGAATTCCCAGACGGTGACGGCGCGGACGGCGGCCCCGGTGGTGACGGCCAGGTCGGCCGCCCAGCGCAGGGCCTGCCGGGACTGGAGCGATCCGTCAACCCCTACGACGATGCGGTTGGTGGTCATGGCCGGATCTCCTTCCAGATGCTGGTGCTCGGAGGATGTTTCGGGGATTCCCGGCCGGGCCTCCCGGTGCGGAGGGGGTGGGGGCCCGGCGGTTCGGTGTTCCGGTGTTTCGCTGGAGCTCAGTGCCTACTGCTGGTCAGTGCATCCACTTCTGGTCCTTGACCACCGGGAGCTTCTCCCAGATCTGGCCCAGGCCCCAGGTCTTGCCGGCGGAGACGGCGACCAGGGCGAAGAGCACCAGGGCGTAGATCACGTGGTAGTCGATGAGCGGGTTGGTGCTGCCGGTGGGTTCGCCCGCACCGGTGGTCTGCGCCAGCGGCCACTCGGCCAGCCACATCATCGCCATGATGATCGAACCGCTGATCGCGGAGATCTTCATCGCCACTCCGGCGATCACTGCCACACCGACCGCGAACATGCCCAGCATGAACAGGATGTCCACGACGGTAACGCCGGCCATGTTGTTGAAGAGGGAGGCGAAGGGGCCCTGGTCGATCGAGCCGAGGAATCCCTTGGTCGGGGAATTGCCCTCGATCCAGGCCTTTTCGCTCGCGGTGGAGTAGTGAAGACCGAAGGTCTTGTCGATGGCCGCCCAGAGGAAGATGAATCCGGTCACCACCCGCAGCACGGCGAAGAGCTTGGCCGCGGTGCCGCTGACGGTGGTGGGGGCGGTTTCGGGGGCGGCGGGGGTACTGGTGTCCTGGCCGCTTGCCGACGACGAGCCCTCGACGGGGGCCGCGCTTTCGATCGACATGACCGGTTCCTCTCTGACTTCTTTCATCTTCTGTTGACGACTTCAGTCTCGTCCCGGGGGTGCGGAGAGGTACCGGCCAAAAGCACGGCGTCATCTCGTCAAAGGTCCCGCCGAAGGTCCTGGTGCGATCAGGGCTAATTCCTGCCCGTCCGGCGGTGTCCTGGTCAGCCCCTCGCTGCGTGGGGCAAGGGACTCTGACCTGGTCTTTCTTGGTTACTGAAGAGTTGACACGAGAGGGTTGCCGGCGAGTAGCGTCAGCGGTGTTCGACGGCCGCTGTGAGGGGCGTCAAAGGACTCATGGTCGTCGTCGTGAACCGAAAGACCGAAGCAGATCGCTAGCCGGGTGAGGTGCCCTCGTGCTGCACAACTTTGACCTCGTGTCGCTGGCCGTGACGTTGCCGGGCAATGATCTCTACCCGGGGGCGCTGGGAACGGTCGTCGAGGTGATCCGCGAGCCGAATCTCGTTTACGGGGTGGAATTCGGCAGTTCGGACGGTGGTGTGGCGACTCTGGTGAGACTCGACCCGGAACAGGTGCGCAAGCACTCCTGAAAGCCGGCGGCAGGGGCCCTGGGCTGTGGCCCCTGCCGTCTTTTTCCTTGTCAGAAGGCGGTATTCAGCTTCTTCAGCTCGTCGTCGGTGAGCCTGAGGTCCGCCGCCCGGGCGGAGTCGGCCGCGGTCTGCGGCCGCGACGAGCCCGGGATCGGGATCACCACCGGCGAGGTCTGGAGCATCCAGGCCAGACAGACCTGCTGCGGGCTGACCCCGTGGGCGTCGGCGACCTCCTGGAACGGTGTGTGCCCCGAGCCCAGCCCGCTCGCCCGCGAGATGCCGCCCAGAGGGCTCCAGGGCAGGAACGCGATCCCGAGCTCGGTGCACAGGTCGAGCTCGGGCCGGGAGGACAGGTAGGCCGGCGAGTACTGGTTCTGCACGCTGACCAGCCGCCCGCCGAGCACCTGCTGGGCCTCGCGGATCTGGGCCGGGTTCGCGTTGGAGATGCCGGCCATCCGGATCTTGCCCTCGTCGAGCAGCTCGCCGAGCGTGCCCACCGAGTCCGCGTACGGCACGCCGTGCGGGTCGGGCCGGTGCAGCTGGTAGAGCCCGATCGCCTCCACGCCCAGGCGCTTCAGCGAGCCCTCCACGGCCTCGCGGAGGTGGGCCGGGCTGGAGTCGATGGTCCAGGAGCCGTCACCGGGGCGCAGGTGACCGCCCTTGGTGGCGACCAGGACGTCCGCCGAGCCGCCGTAGCCGGCCAGGGCCTCGGCGATCAGCGATTCGTTGTGGCCGACCTCGTCGGCGTGCAGGTGGTAGGCGTCCGCCGTGTCGATCAGGGTGACGCCGGCGTCCAGGGACGCGTGGACGGTGGCGATCGACCGGTCCCGGTCGGGCCGGCCCTCGATGGACATCGGCATACCGCCCAGCCCGATGGCCGAGACCTGGACGTCGCCGATGGTGCGCTGCTGCATGGAGTCGCATCCTTTCGTCACGTGGTGTGCCGATCCTCTCCCCGCGGATGGTGGGCCGCGCGTTTTGGTGTGGCTCCGGTCGCTTCGTGGCTTGTGCATGGACGCCCGGAGCCCCCGGGCCGGTCGTGTCACCGATCGGGGTGGTTGGTATCTGTGCAGGTCAGGAGCCGATCGGCGGCGTCCGTAGGGGGATGTGGGTAAGTCGCTTTGGAGAACCGGGTGGGTATCCCCTAAGCTTCTGCATGTCCGCAACGGAGACTTGAAAAGTCCGTAGTGAGTCCAGAGGCCCCCATCGTCTAGTGGCCTAGGACGCCGCCCTTTCAAGGCGGTAGCACGGGTTCGAATCCCGTTGGGGGTACGGTATAAATACCGATGCAAGGCCCTGTAGCGCAGTTGGTTAGCGCGCCGCCCTGTCAAGGCGGAGGTCGCGGGTTCAAGTCCCGTCAGGGTCGCAACGCCTGAGTCAGCAAGTACGATTCAGGTTCCGGCCAGGTAGCTCAGTTGGTACGAGCGTCCGACTGAAAATCGGAAGGTCGACGGTTCGACCCCGTCCCTGGCCACCATCAAGAAGTGCTGCGCCGTTGGTCAGAAGGCTTTTTCGGGAATCTCCCGAGATCGGCTTCTGACCGGCGGCGCACTTCGTTTGCCGCTGTTTACCGATGCTTGTTGCACGCGGAGTGCACGGCCTGGCGGGGCTGTTGGGCGCCTGTCTGTCTCCGGAAGGTGACGACGCGCGAGCGGCACTCAGCCGGGCTGGCCACGTCCTTCCGTCACGACCGTGAGCCTGTCACGACGGAAGATCAGCGGCGCCGTGCCGGGCCGTCGGGAGAGGACGCCGTTCTCCGTGGCCGGCCCGGCAGTCAGCTGGCCATGACGCCCTGTTCCGGCCAGGTGCCCTCGTCGCGGTGGTGACGAAAGATCCACGCCAGCACGCGCCTCTCCAGCACGCCGAGGTCGTCCGGGATCGTCGGAACCTGCTTGTCGATGGTCAGCCGCGTGCGCATCTGATCGCGGGAGGGGCCGCAGACGTAGGTGACGTGGGTCCCGGTTTCCGTCGTCCTCTGGTAGTAGGCCATGAAAGCCACGGTGCGCACCTCTCGCTGAAGACTGTTCCGCGCCGGGAGGTTCCAGCGCCCGGACCGGATTCCCGGCTCCACCCTAGGCCCGGGCGGACGGGTAGTCTCCGGCGGCATGTCTGACGCCTCCGGCTTTCTCCGGGACACCGCCGATGCCTACGACGCGATGGTGACCGGCTACGTCGAGATGATCGACGGGCTGATGGACCGGCACCCTCTCGACCGGGCGATGCTGGGGGTTCTCGCCGAGCTGGTGCGGGGTGCCGGTGGCGGCCCGGTCGCCGACATCGGTTGTGGCCCGGGCGAGAACACCGATCTGCTGAGCAGGCTCGGACTCGACGCGTTCGGCATCGACCTGTCGCCGGGCATGATCGACCACGCCCGGCGCACCTATCCCGGTCTGCGCTTCGAGGTCGGCTCGATGCTCGGCCTAGACCTGCCCGACGCCTCGCTGGCCGGGGTGCTCGCCTGGTACTCGATCATCCATGTGCCCTGGGAGCGGCGGGCCGAGGTGTTCGCCGAGTTCCACCGGGTGCTGGCCCCGGGCGGGCACCTGCTGCTCGGCTTCCAGGTCGGCAGCGACAGCCGGCACCGGGACGAGGCCTTCGGCCGGCCGATCAACCTGGACTGGCGCCGGCAGCAGCCGGACGAGGTGATCGCCCTGCTGAGGCAGGCCGGGTTCCGGCTCTGGTCGAGCACGGTGCGCGAGAGTGACGGCCAGGAACCCACGGCACAGGGATTCGTTCTGGCGGTCCGGTCGTAGGACGTGTGGTGGCCGGGGTGCCGTCCTCGCTCGCTGGCCCCATGATCGGTCCATGCCCTTCGAGCGCATCGTCCTGATCTTCAACCCGAACAGCACCGGTGACGCCCAGGGGAAGGCCGCGGCGCTGCGGCAGGCGGTGCACGACGCCCACCCGGGGCTTCCGGTGGAACTGCGGCCCACCGAGTACGCCGGGCACGCCACCCTCCTCGCCCGTGAGGCCGCCGCCGAGGGACGTCCGGTGATCGTCTCGGTGAGCGGCGACGGCGGCTACAACGAGGTGGTCAACGGCATCATGGAAGCGGGGAACCCGGACGCGGTGGCCGCCGTGCATGCCGCGGGCAACGCGAACGACCACCACCGGGTCACCGCGCCCCGACCGCTCCCGCAGGCACTGCACGCCGACGAGGTCACTCGCATGGATCTGCTGCGCCTGACCGTGCGGGGGCCGGGCGGCGACCTCATCCGCTACGCGCACTCGTACATCGGCATCGGCCTGACCCCGGTGGTCGCGGTCGAGCTGGAGAAGGGCAGCAAGGGTTCGCTGCGCGAGATCGTCACGGTGGTGCGGTCGTTCGGCCGCTTCCGGCCGCTGCGCATCGAGCTCTCCGACGGCCACCGGATCGCGATCGACAGCCTGGTGTTCTCGAACATCCCGCAGATGGCCAAGGTGCTGAAGCTCAGTGCCAACGGCGACCCGGCGGACGGGCTGTTCGAGGTCACCCTGACCCCGCACGAACCGCGCTGGAAGGTGGTCACCAAGGCGGCCCGCGCCGCTACCACCGGTCTCGGCGATCAGCCGGCCGTGACCGAGTACGGCTTCACCGCGGTGAAGGCGGCGCCTCTACAGATCGACGGCGAGGTGCTGGACGTGGAGGCCGGCGACCGGGTGCACGTCGAGATCGTCCCCGGCGCCCTGGCCACCCTGCGGTAAGCCGCCTGAGGGCAGGCCGTCCCAGCCGGAGCCGGACGCCGAGGACCGGGCAGACCCGGCTCGAGCCGGGTCTGCCGCGGGTTCTACCGGGGGTCCCCGCCGGGCGGGCCCCCCTGGGTGCGGTTCAGCACCGCACGGGCCAAACCGTAGGCGCCGGTGGACATGGCGATGACGATGCCGCTCAGGGGAATGGCATCGGCCCCGACCAGGGCGATCCCGGCCACCGCGACCGCCAGCAGAAGCAGCTGGAACAGGTGCGTCCGGGTGATCACCCACTTGCCGATCGGATAGACCACCGGCCTCGCCAGACCTGCCTCAGGAGTGAGGTCTTCGTGGATCTCCTGTTCCGGTGAAGATGGGCCGCCCGCGTCGGCCTCGTGCCCTCCTGCGTGCAGAGGGGAGTGGTTCGTCATGGTGATGACGATCCTTTCAACTCGAATAGTCAGGAACGGAGTGCCTCGCCCAGCCGGAATGCCACGGGGATAGTCATTCCGGCTGGGCGAGGGCCTTGCTCGGTTCTCAGGTCAAAAAGACGACCTCGTGGACCACACCGTCTTCCTCGATGAGGACCCTGGCGCCACGTCTCTGAGCATCGGACAGGAACTTCAGCGCACCGATGGCTCGTCGCATGACTTCTGTTGCTGTGCTGTCTGTTTCGGCAATCAGATCTTCCAGGGCCTCGGTGGTCTCGGTGTTCAGGTTCACGGACAGCCGAACCAGGCGTTCGTCCGTCCGTTCCGGCGATCCAGATGCCTTTCTGTCCCGCGTCACTCACCCTCCTGCGCGCAGCAGGCCAACTCGATTCCCTCCACCCGTCCCGACGGCCGGGAACTTACGAGATGTGAAATGGATGTGCAATCCGTGCACTTCAGATACGCACATGCCTGGTGAGGGTTTGGAATCGCCTGCGGTGAAAGTGTTTCGAGTGAATCAGAGTCACATTTCTGAAATCCGAATCCGTCTCGTGGTTTCCTCCCGTCCCGTCTACCTCGTGAGTACGATCTCGCACCGACAGAATTCGACGGGCGCTCTGCCCGGCTGAGTTCGGATGCCCTCCGGATCGGCGGAGCACCGTGATCTCGGGGTTTTCCCTCCCGGTGATGCGTTGGCGGATGCATTGCCGGTGCCATCCGTCGGCCGTCGGATGCCGGTGCCTACAGCAGGTTTCAACGGGCCGGGTGCTCCAGGTGAGCCAGGGCGTCGATGATCCGCCGCTCCACGTCGTCCGGCCAGGGGAACGAGTGCATGACGGCCCGCTGGTGCGCCAGGCCGTGCAGGCCCAGCCACAGGGTGACGGTGTCGGCCGTCGGGTCGGTGCTGCGGGCCTGACCGGCGGCCACGCACTCGGTCAGGCACCGGCCCAGGACGCGCATCGTGCCGTCGCCCAGGCCGTGCAGGTCGGCCTCGGTCACGGAATCCCGTTCCGGAGTGGGATTCCAGAGGCCGCCGAACATCGTGCGGTAGCGCCCGGGCCGGGTGCGGGCGAATTCGAGATAGGCGTGGCACACGGCCCGTAGCCGCTGCGCGGGATCGTCGCCGGCCGCCGCGGCGCGCAGTCGCGCGTCCAGCTCGGCGAAGGCATTCCGCAGCACGGCCAGCATGATCGCCGGTTGATCGGGGAAGTGCGGGTAGATCGACGGCGCCGCGATCCCCACCCGCCGCGCCACGGACCGCAACGTCACCGCGTGTTCGTCGCCGGTCTCGTCCAGCAGCTCCTGCGCGGCCACGACGATCTCGTCGCGCAGGCGACTGCCCTGGCCACGGCGGTTCCGGCTCCTCATGGCAATGACCTTACAAACATAAGGTTGCGCACGTTAGGCAACGCGCGTAAGTTTTTGGTCGTACCGAACACCGCGACCTTGGAGGAGTAGCCGTGACCAGCATCGAAGCCATCGAGATCGTCCTGCCGGGAAAGGTCGAGCCGGAAGGGCTGGAGCTGCGCAGCCGTACCCTGACCGCACCCGGTGCCGGTCAGGTGCTGCTGCGGATGGACGCCACCGGGGTCTCCTTCGCCGAGCAGCAGATGCGCCGCGGCAAGTACTACGACCAGCCGGCCTTTCCGTTCGTGCCCGGTTACGACGTGGTCGGCACCGTGATCGCGGTCGGTCCGGGTGTGGACGACGAATGGGTCGGGCGACGCGCGGCCGCCGTGACCAAGGTCGGGGGCTGGGCCAGCCAACTGGTGCTGGAGGCGGCCGATCTGGTGCCGGTTCCCGACGGTCTGGACCCGGCGGCGGTGGAGACGGTCGTCGTCAACGGCGTCACCGCCTGGCAGATGCTGCACCGTGTGGCCCGGGCGCGCGACGGAGCCACCGTCGTCGTCCTCGGCGCGAACGGTGGAGTGGGGTCGACGCTGGTGCAACTGGCCCGGCACGCCGGGATGACCGTGATCGGCACCGCCTCGCCGCGTCATCACCAGGCCGTGCGTGACCTCGGTGCGGTACCGGTGGACTACCGCGACCCTGCTCTGTACGAGCGCATCCGGGAGATCGCCCCCGACGGGGTGGACGCGGTCTTCGACCACGTCGGCGGCGAAGGGTTGACGCAGTCGTGGCGTCTGCTGCGGCGTGGCGGCACGCTGGTCTCGTACGGGACGGCGGCAACCAAGGACGACGAGGGCAACTCCCAGCTGCCGGTGCTCAGGTTGTTCGCCCGGCTCGCGCTGTGGAACTACCTGCCGAACGGCCGGGGCGCCCACTTCTACAACTTCTGGGCCGGCCGGCGGCTACGTCCCGCCACCTTCCGGGCCCGCCTGTCCGACGACCTCACACAGGTGCTGCGCCTCCTGTCCGACGGCGTGATCACGCCGCAGATCGCCGCGCGGTTCCCGCTCGCCGAGGCCCCCGCTGCGCTCGCTCTGGCCGAATCCCGCACGGTGGCAGGAAAAATCGTGCTGACCCCGGCCGGCTGACGGACTCGTTCGCTTTTCGTAGTCGTCCTCCCGTTGAGGCTGCTCCGCCTCTTCTCTCCACCGCCGGGACGTTGCGCGGCGCCGCTTTCTCCACCCGCTTCTCCACCCCTGGGTGCAGGTGTATCGAGCCTGGTCACAGCAGTCTTATGGACATGACGACGACTGAGTGGATCACCGACATCGCACTGCTTCTGGTGGTGTTCCGGCAGCTGCGGGAGAGCCGGCTGGACGTGATGTCCTTCCTCCTTCCGCTGGGCATCGTGGGCTTCGTGGTGCACCGGTACCTGACGACGGTGCCGACGGACGGCAACGACCTGGTGCTGGTCATGACGCTGGTGACGATCGGGGCGGCGCTCGGGATCGCGGGAGGTCTCTACACCCGGGTGCGGGCCGTGGGGGAGGACGTCCTGGTCAAGGCCGGCGCGGTGGCTGCGGTGCTGTGGGTGCTGGGTATGGGTTCGCGGATGACGTTCCAGCTGTGGAGCGAGCACGGTGGCGCCGACGAGATCGCGCGGTTCAGCGTGGCGCACGCGATCACGAGTGATCAGGCCTGGGTGGCGGCGTTCGTGCTGATGGCGCTGACCGAGGTGGTCACCCGGCTGGCCACCGTCTATCTGCGCAGCCGCCTGGTGCTGAGCGCGGTGGGGCACCGCACTGCCACGGTCGCGGAGTTCGGCTCCGCGATCTGAGGGCGGATCTCCTCAAGTGCAGCGATCCGGTGCCGAAGTTCAGATGGCTGGGCAACAACGGCGGCGACACTCGCCGGAGTGGTCAGCAGGACGGTGGAGAGCTGGTAATGTTTTCCGAGGGTTTTCGGCGGGACGCGAGAGCGGACCGCCGGACGCCGAGGGAGCACCGGACACCTGTGGTGGCCGGTCCCGGGCGATACCCACCTTCCTTCAGTGGTTACCGAGGTCGACCTCGCACGCTTTGGCATGCGCTGTCTGCGTCGTGTATTCACGCGTAGGAATTGCTCTACGTCCGAAAGAACCCGCAGAAACGC